>JACPOH010000260.1 GCA_016185075.1 Aquabacterium sp.
CCAGCAGGCTGCTCATGGGGATTGATCAGTCTGGCCGGCACCCTGGCCGCCTTTGGCCTTGGGCGGCAGCACGCGCAGGCGCAAGCGGACGTAGACCGCGCACGCCGTGAACAGTGCGGCGCTCAGGGTCACTTCGATGCCGGCCAGGATCTGCGACAGCCCCGTGTCGCTGGTGGCGCGCATCACGCCCTCGGTGAAGTACAGCCAGATCAGCAGCGACACCCAGCGGTAGGTGTAGAGCCGGTGCTTGAGCATGCCGGCGATGGCCAGCGTCAGGGGCAGCACCTTGAGCGCCAGCGCGCCGCTGCCACCCTTGAGCGGCGCCAGCCACAGCTCCCAGCTCAGACCCAGACCGATCAGGGCCAGGAGCAGGGCCACGCTCAGCAGGCGCATGCGGTCGATGCGCATCAGGCGTTCGGCGGGATGCTGGCCGATGATGGCTTCGGCGTGGCTGCCGTCTTCAGGGGTGGCGGGGGCGGAAGTAGGTGTGCTCATCTGGAAAATTTCACAACGCGGGCCGACACGGGCTGTGCGGTCGCGCATGGCTGGCATCATAGCCAGCATGACGTCGAATTGGACCTTCTGGGCAAATGCCCGCGAGCGATGGACGCTGCTGGTGAGCACGCTTCAGCAGTGGCCATGGGCTCAGACTTATCAGACCTTGCGCCAGCGTTTCCGAGAGGACCACCTGGGCGTGACGGCCGGCAGCCTGACTTTCACGACCACGATTGCACTGGTGCCGCTGTTCACCGTGATGCTGGCCTTGTTCAGTGCCTTCCCGGTGTTTGCACGCTTTCGCAAGGTGCTCGAGCAGCAGGTGCTGACGGGCATGGTGCCGGACGCCATCGCCAAGCCCGTGCTGCTGTCCTTGACCAAGTTTGCGACCAAGGCCAGCCAGATGGGGGGGCTGGGCCTGGTGGCGCTGGGCGTGACGGCCATGGCGCTGATGCTGACCATCGACCACACACTCAACAGCATCTGGCGGGTGCGCACCGTGCGGCCGATCGCGCAGCGTGTGCTGGTGTATTGGGCAGCGCTGACGCTGGGGCCCTTGCTGGTCGGGGCGAGCCTGTCGCTGACGTCCTACCTGTTGTCGGCCTCGGGTGGTCTGGTCGACGAGTTGCCTGGCGGCGTGGGGTTCTTGCTCAGCATGATCGTGTTCATGCTGCAGACGGCGGGCTTTGCATCGCTCTATAAATTTGTGCCCAACACCTTCGTGCGATGGGAGCATGCCTGGGGTGGTGCGCTGTTCGCGTCGATCGGCTTGGAGCTGGGGCAGAAGGGCCTGGCGATCTACCTGTCCAAGGTGCCGGTCTATTCGACGATTTATGGCGCCTTCGCGGCCGTGCCGCTGTTCCTGATCTGGATCTACGTCAGCTGGTTGATCATCCTGCTGGGGGCCGTGGTGACGGCCTACACGCCCAGCCTGCTGTCGCAGGTCAAGCGTTGGCCCGATACGCCAGGCCATCGGTTTGCGCTGTCCCTGGCCGTGTTGCGCGCTTTGCTGGCTGAGCAGCATGGCCCGGCGCATGGGCTGACCGGCGAACAGCTCGCACAACGCCTGCGCACGGACCCCTTGCAGATTGAACCGCTGCTCGAGCTGTTGCAGGGGCTGGACTGGATCGGCCTGCTGGATGAGCCCCGAGCGGACTCGGGCGGGCGCTTCGTGCTTTTGTGTGATCCGCAGATCACCCTGGTGGCGCCGTTGGTAGGCGAGGTCCTGTTGCGCCCAGATGGTTTCACCGAGGCATTCTGGAGCCGTGCGGGCATGGAGCGCATGACCCTGGCTGAAGCCCTGTCCTGATCCTGGGGCATGAAGCTGCACGATCAGGGGGAACCCGATGGGTTGCCGCGGTCAGCAGCCCACCCGTGCCGCCTATGGTTGCCGAACGGCCAGATTTTCTGGCACGGAGACACCGTTTGCCACTGGCGGGTGTGCGCTGATGAGGCTATATTGAAAGGCACCTATCCCTGGTTTTTTGTGCAACCGAATCGAGGAGACAGACCATGAAAGTCAGCGATATCCTGCGAGTCAAAGGCAGCACCCTGTTCACCGTTCAACCTGATCAGCCCTTGTCCGAGGCGACGACGACCATGGCCGAGCATGACATCGGCTCGCTGGTGGTGATGGAGCATGGCGATCTGGTGGGCATGCTCACGTTCCGTGAGGTGATCCAGGGCGTGGTGCGCAATGGGGGGTCTGTGGGCACGCTGACCGTGCGTTCGGTGATGGACGACCATCCGCTGAC
>JACPOH010000261.1 GCA_016185075.1 Aquabacterium sp.
GAGCAGATCATCCAGATGAGCAATGGCTGCATCTGCTGCACCATCCGCGAAGACCTGCGAGAAACCCTGTCAGACCTGGCCAAGCAAAAACGGGCCGGCACCCTCAATTTCGACCGCGTTGTCATCGAAACGACCGGTGTGGCCGACCCGGGCCCCGTCGCCCAGACCTTCTTCATGGACGACGAAATCGCCGAGTTGTACCTGCTCGACGCCATCGTGACCCTGGTGGACGCCAAGCACGGCGACAAACAACTCGACGAGCGCCAGGAAGCTCGCCGCCAGGTGGGCTTCGCCGACCAGATTTTCATGAGCAAGACCGATCTGGTCAGCCAGGAGGAAGCCGACGCCCTCTCGCACCGGATCAAGCACATGAACCCACGTGCCCCGCAAAAGAGGGTGCACTTCGGGCAGGTGCCGCTCAAGGAAGTGTTCGACATCAAGGGTTTCAACCTCAACGCCAAGCTCGACATCGACCCGGACTTCCTCAAGGAAGACGGCCACGGCCATGATCACCACCACCATCATGACCACGATCACGAGCATGGCGAGCACTGCAATCACCCGCACCACCACGCGCATGACGACGACGTGAAGTCCTTCGTCTACAAGGCGACCCGCCCCTTCAACCCCACCAAGCTGGAAGATTTCCTGGGCTCGATGGTCCAGATCTACGGGCCACGCATGTTGCGCTACAAGGGCGTGCTGCACGTCACCGGCATGGACAAGAAGGTGATCTTTCAGGGTGTGCACCAGTTGATGGGCAGCGACGTGGGCCCCAAGTGGGCGCCCGGTGAGGCCAAACTCAGCAAGATGGTGTTCATCGGCATTGACCTGCCCCAGGATCTGTTCAAGGCGGGCCTGGACCAGTGCCTCTCCTGAGCTGAGCCGCAGTAACCGAAATGAACACCTTGAGGGATAGTCTGATGAAAACTGACGACAAGCGTGGCTACAATCCGCGCGCTTCCCGTGCTGACGACAGTCGGTGCGGGCCCCTCGTTTGAGCGTTCCGGCGATGGAGCAGTACCTGGCCACGCGTTACCGAATCAAGACACCAGTCTGTGGATCACGCATTTTGGGAAGGAGGATCCTGTGACGAAAACATCCGCCTCTGCGAGCAAATCGGCTGCGACCGCCTCGGCGAAAACCGCCAAGGCCAGCACCTCCTCCACCAAGACACCTGCCAGGCCTGCCACCAAGAAGGTCAGCCCGAGCGCCGAAAGCAAACCCGTCAAAACCCCTATCAAGGCCGAGGCAAAGCCTGCCGAAGCTGCCGCATCAGCCAAATCCGTGGCTACCGGACGATCGTCGTCAAAAATCAGTACCCCAGACAACATGCCCACCCCTGCCACCAAGGTTGACACCAAACTCGCCAACGCCTGGAAAACCAAAGCCGGCAAAGACTTGTCCGAGGCCGAGCTGCTGGCCATGCCTGAGGCCGAGTACATGAACGACAAGCAGCTGGACTTCTTCCGCGCCCGACTGGAAGAGCAAAAAGAAGACCTGCTGTCCAACGCTGGTGAAACCACCGAGCACCTGCGCGAAGACACCTCGATCGTGCCCGACCCCGCCGACCGTGCCACGATCGAAGAAGAGCACGCCCTGGAATTGCGTACCCGCGACCGCGAACGCAAGCTGCTCAAGAAGATCTCGCAGGCCCTGGCGCGCATTGAATCCGGCGAATACGGTTTCTGCGACGAAACAGGCGAACCCATCGGTCTGGGCAGGTTGCTGGCCCGCCCCACTGCCACGCTGTCGCTGGAAGCCCAGCAACGTCGCGAACTCAAGCAAAAAATGTTCGGCGACTGATTCATGAGCAAGGAGTCGGGAGGTTTTCTGCGCAAGGTTGCGCGCTTCGTTGCCAATCCCACCACGGATTGGACGGAGCTTGACGCGCCTGGCTCCGGCTCGGGCGAGAGTGATTACGCCAAGACCGAGATCAAGGCGATGATCGAGCGCAAGCGGCGCAATGACTTCGTGCGCAAGCGCGAGCTCGACATGCTGCGCAAGATCCGACGCGAAGGGCTGAGCCCTGACAACGCGCTGACCCTGAGCAGCCCGTCGAACATGGACCCAGACTCCCGCCCGCAAAACAGCGGCACACGCTCCGATGCGGCCGTCAAGGCCAAGATCGACGAGATCGAACTGCAGATGGTGGGTACCGCCGGCCGTCCACCCATGCTGCAACCAGCCGCGCAGCCGTCCATGCCCGGTCGCCTGGTGGACCCAGCTACAACGGCGCCCAACACCCTGACGGTGCCGGCCGCCTTGCGTTACGAAGACGAAGAGCCACCACAGATCTCCGAGGAGGTTCTGAACATGGCTCGGGCTGCCGCGCCACGCATGCCAGCCGCGTCGGCCCCATCCGTTCATGGTGGGCTGCATGGCAGCATGGATGTGCACGTGATCGAGGTGGTACACGACCCGGAGC
>JACPOH010000262.1 GCA_016185075.1 Aquabacterium sp.
GACACGCGGATGGTGTCGCCAATGCCCTCTTGCAGCAGGATGGACAAGGCTGTGGCCGAAGCCACCGTGCCCTTGGTGCCCATGCCGGCTTCGGTCAAACCCAGGTGCAAGGGGTAATCGCAACGCGCGGCCAGGCCACGGTAGACGCTGATCAGATCCTGCACGCCACTGACCTTGCACGACAGGATGATCTGCTCCGGCGGCATGCCCATGTCACGAGCCGCCTGCGCTGACTGCAAAGCGGAACTGACAAGCGCCTGGTACATCACTTGCTGGGCATCCCAGGGGTTTGCACTGCGCGCGTTCTCGTCCATCATGGACGCGAGCAACTCCTGGTCGAGGCTACCCCAATTCACGCCGATGCGCACGACCTTGTTGTAGCGCATGGCCGCTTCGATCATCTGGCCAAATTGGCGATCGCGCTTGTCCCCCTTGCCCACATTGCCGGGGTTGATGCGGTACTTCGACAAGGCCTCGGCACATGCGGGGTACTCGGTCAGCAGACGGTGCCCGTTGTAGTGGAAGTCGCCCACCAGCGGCACGTCAATGCCCATGCGATCGAGCTGATCACGCACATGAGGCACGGCCTGGGCGGCCTCGGGCGTGTTGACGGTGATGCGCACCATCTCCGAGCCGGCCAGAGCGAGCTCCTTGACCTGGATGGCCGTGCCGATGACGTCCACCGTGTCGGTGTTGGTCATGGACTGAACACGCACAGGCGCATCACCGCCAATGGTGACGACACGCGACCCCCACACCACGCGCGCCTGGCGCGAGCGCCGTGGCGCAGGTCGTGCAACATCAATGAGGCTGAGGTTTTCCAAGGTCATTTCAGTTCGAGACGCGCCACGTTGTTGCGCGTTGCAGCAGTGAGATCAACAGGCTGGCCTTTGTAGTTCAACTGCACGCCAGGGGCATTGCCGATGCGCACGGCCAGCGGGGCCACGCCGTCCAGGGCCAGCCGTTCGCCTGCCAGCACGTTACGCGACAGCAGTTTGGCGCCTCTGGCATCACGTACCTCGACCCAGGAGGCCTCACGCACGGACAAGACCAAGGCGTCCGCCGCCGGACTGCCGACGAGCGCCACCGACGAGGCAGCTTGTGGCACTCGTGGGTCCGCACCGGCTTGTAGCGCAGGGGCCGCGGCAGGCGTATCCGCCCTGTCCAGCACGAGCGGCGCCAGGCTGCCTGAAGCGGCCACCCCGACTGGCGCAGACGCGGCCAGAGGCACAGAGGCCGAAGAGGCGGAGGGGGGGGTGGATGCCGGCTGCGATTCTTCCGTGGCAGAGGCTGCCAACGGCGGCTCCAGTTGGGTCGCCGAAGCGGCCTGCTCCGCCTTGGCCACCTCCGCAGGGCGTGGCGCCATCTGCAAGACCTGATGGAACCAGGCCGGTGGATCCAAGGACTCAGGCAACAGGTAAATCACCAAGGCCCCCAGCAAGAGCAAAGCTGGCGCCAGCCATTTGAAGCTCATCAGGCTGGCCAGATCCCAAGAATGGTCGAACAGCGGTGAACCGCCCCGCACATCCTTGAAGGGCTGATTCAACGGTGGCTTGCCTTCAGCCAAGGCAGCGGGCTTGGCCGCCGGCAAAGCAGCCAGCACCTCGGACGGGTCGATCTTGAGCGCTCGACAGACCGTCATCGCCAGCGCACGCGTGAAATTCGGGTCAGGCAGGCGATCAAACTGCCCTGCCTCCAGCGCCTCCAGCTTGGCTGTCGTGACCTTGATCGTGGAAGCCAGCGCTTCCAATGTCATGTTCTGAGCTTCGCGCGCGCGGCGGAGGGTCTCACCGGCGCTGCGGTTACCGGCATCTGGCGACGTCAGGATGATCGGCGTGGGCTCAGTCATCGAACTTCCCCAGCTCCAGGGCATTGGCCTCGCGTGCGGTGGGGAACTTGCTGCGCAGCTGCGCGCCAAGCTCATCGCGACCATTGACGTTGCCCAGGCGATGCTCGATGCGAATGGCCAGCCACAGTGACTCGGCCGTCACCTGATTGGGGACATTGTTCACGCGGCGAATGTAGAAGCGAGCCCGCTCCAGCTCACCCCGACGGTAGAGCACCGCGGCAAGGTTGTAGGCTGTTGCAGGATTGGAGGGATCAAGCTCGTACGAATGCGCCAAGGTCTTTTCAGCCTCGGGAAACAAGCCTGCGTTGATCTGACACACACCGCGGACCAGCAAGGTCTTGCTGGTGGCCACGGTCTGCGGCAAAGCGGCGGCGCGCTCGAACAGCGCATCGGCCGCCGCGTATTGGCGCTTGCGACACAGGTACCAGCCATAGTTGTGCAGCACACTCCCGTTGCGTTCGTCGAGCGACAGTGCCTGCCTGTAATTGGATTCCGCACGCTCGGTTTCGCCCATGGCGTCGTAAATCAGCGCGCGCATCTCGTAGGCGTCAGGCAAGGAGGGATCAATGGCCACAGCCTGCTTGAGCTCATCCAGTGCCGTGTTGTACTGTCCCTGGGCGTAGTAGGTAGACGCCAGCTCCATGCGCAGCCTGGCTCGCCGGCGAACGTCGCCTTCGTCTGACGCGGTCGCGATGTCGCCCGACGACGATGCCCTCGGCATCGGACCACCGGCGCAGCCGCCCAGTTGCCCCAGCGCCATGAAACAGGCACCCAGCCAGCAAGCTGTCAACACCACCGAGCGAAGCATCCTCATGCAGCAGTCTCCTATGAAAGGGTCCAGTGTAGAGGCTGAAGCGCCCCCCTCACTGCGCCTCAATGGGCGTGGCGATGACGTTCCCCGGGCTTGGGGGTCGCGACCTTGGCTTCGACGGGTTGGCGCAACATGCGGTCACGCGCATTGGTGCGATCCTGCACCTCACCAGCCAGTTGCCCGCAGGCAGCATCGATGTCATCACCCCGGGTCTTGCGCACCGTGGTGACAATGCCCGCATCGGCCAACAACCTCGCAAAGGCCTGGACGCGCGCCGCTTGCGAACGGTGCAGACCCGATTGGGGGAACGGGTTAAAGGGAATCAGGTTGAATTTGCA
>JACPOH010000263.1 GCA_016185075.1 Aquabacterium sp.
ACAACCGCAATGCCATCTTCATGGGTGGCGTGCGCCCGCACTACTACTGTCTGCCCATCCTCAAGCGCGAAGAGCACCGTGTGGCCCTGGTGCAGGCCGCCACCAGCGGCAGCCCCAAATTCTTCCTGGGCACCGACAGCGCACCGCATGCCTCGCATCTGAAGGAGCACGCTTCGGGCTGCGCTGGTTGTTACACCGCGCCGTGTGCCATCGAGCTGTATGCGGAGGCCTTCGAGGCCGCCGGTGCGCTCGACAAGCTGGAAGCCTTCGCCAGCTTCTACGGCCCGGACTACTACGGCCTGCCGCGCAACACCGACACCATCACCTTGAAGCGCGAAGACTGGGTGGTGCCCGAGGTGCTGCCTTTTGGCGAGGCCCAGATCAAGCCGCTGCGTGGTGGTGAAACCCTGCACTGGCGCATGGTCTGACGCCTGTGAAGATCGACCCGCGCATCCAGGTTTTGCTGGACCAGTTGCCCGCGCTGGTGGGCTACTGGGACAAGGATGTGCGCAATCGGTATGGCAACCGGGCTTACCTGGAGTGGTTCGGCTTGACGCCAGATCAGATGCGAGGGCGGCATCTGTCCGAGGTGATCGGCCCGCAACTGTATGCCCTGAACAAGCCGTACGTGGAGGCGGCACTGGCCGGGCAGGCACAGACCTTTGATCGCACGATCGTGGATCAAAGCGGTGGGCATCGCCACACGCAGGCGCACTACATCCCGGACTGCGTCGATGGCGATGTGCGCGGCTTTTTTGCGCTGGTGTCTGACATCACGGACCTTCAACACACCAGCGAAGAGCTGAAGGAAGCACAGCGCATTGGACGGCTGGGCAGCTGGTGCTGGGACATCCAGGCAGACAGGGTCGATTGGTCACCTGAGTTGTACAGGCTATTCGGGCTCGACACGGCCTTGCCTCCGCCTCGCGTCCGTGAGCTGGCATCCCTGCATCCACCAGATGCCTGGGAAGCCGTCCGGGCCTGCGTGGCGCGCGCCATCGAGGGCGGCGAGCCGTATTCCATCGAAGTGCCCTTTCTGCGTGCCGATGGCACACAGGGCTGGTTGCTGGCCCATGGCCGCCCTCAGTGCGGCGCAGATGGCAAGGTGGTCAAGTTGCGCGGCACCACCCAGGATGTGAGCGAGCGCAAGGCCATGGAGCTCGCGCTGCTGGCATCACGCAACGAGTTGCGCGACATGGTCGCCCACCACGAGGTGGCCTGCGAGGAGGACCGCAAACACATCTCGCGCGAGTTGCATGACGAGCTGGGGCAGCTGCTGTCGGCCATGCGCATGGACATCGCGCAGCTTCGCCATGAAATCGCGCGTGGGGGTGACCAGGTGGCCAGCACCATTGACGACATGGATGGTATGGTAGACAAGATGTTCCAGGTTGCGCGCAGCGTCAGCACCAGCCTGCGTCCGGCCGCACTGGATTTCGGCTTGCTCCCGGCCATCGAATGGCTGGCGCAGGACGTGGGCCAGCGCAGCCGCCTGGCCTGCCACCTGGACTTCGACACCTCGGACCTGCCTTTGCGCGATGCGCAGGCCGCCACGATCTTTCGCGTCGTGCAAGAGTCGCTGACCAATGTGGTGCGGCATGCGCAGGCCACCGAGGTTCACATCACCTTGCGGCACACCGCGCACGAACTGGTGCTGTCCGTCAAGGACGATGGTTGCGGGTTTCATCCCGACGAGGCGCGCAAGCCTGCGGGTTTTGGTCTGTTGAGCATGCGCGAGCGCGTGTTGTCCATGGGCGGGCAGATGCACCTCGACACCGCCCCCGGGCAGGGCACCGTCATCCGTATCCACATCCCCGTCTGAACGGCGCGGGCCTCCTCAGCCCAGACCATGCTTGAGCGCGTACTTCACCAGATCGGCGTTGTTGCCGACATCGAGCTTGTGCATGATGCGGGTCTTGTGCGTGCTGATGGTCTTGGGGCTGAGGTTCAGGCGCTCGGCGATGAGCCCGATGGGTTCACCGGAAACAATGAGCCTGAGCACCTGCTCTTCCCTTGCCGACAGCCGTTCATGCGGCTGCTGTGAGAAGGCCGCCGCCACCGAATCCATCAGGGAAGGGTCAATGTACTTGCCGCCTCTGGCCACCTTGCGGATGGCCGCGAGCAGGTGCATCGGGTCGCTGTCCTTGGTGACGTAGGCCGATGCGCCCAACTTCATCGCACGCTGGACGATCTGACCTTCGTTGTGCATGGACAGGATGACCACCGCTGGGGGCGTCTCGTGCGCCATCAGCTCTTGCAGCAAGGACAGGCCTTGCACGCCAGGCATGGACAAATCCAGCACCAGCACGTCCAACGCGGCGTCGTGCAACAGGTGCAGCACTTCCTGGCGGTTGACAGCCCGCCCAACCATCTCCATGTCGAGGGTGGTGGCGATCAACTGCTGGATCCCTCCGAACACGATCGGATGATCGTCGGCGATGGCGACACGAATCTTCACGGTACTGCTGACTACTTGAACGCGAATGAGTGCGATGCACGAGGGGGTGACCAGCCTCACGCAAGGCGCCAGGGACTATATGGTTGCGGGCAGGCCGAGCGCAATGCGTCGGCCGTTGACGTGGGTCAAGCTTTCATGATGCCCAGGCGCCTTCGGGGCGTGTCTTTTCACATGGCGACGCCACGGGCCGATCGATCCAGAATGTGCTGCCGTGGCTGGCAACGCTGTGTACGCCGATGTGGCCGTCCATGTTGTCCAGCAGCTTCTTGCAGATGGCCAGGCCCATGCCCGTGCCCTCGATGCCACGTGCGCGTGCACCCAGCCGGTTGAACGGCTTGAACAAGTCGTTGATCTGATCCGGCGGGATGCCGTAGCCACGGTCGGTGACGGCCAGGCGAATGCGGCCGTCCGCGGCGTTCATGTGGGCCAGTTTGACGCAGCCGCCCGCATGGCTGTACTTGATGGCGTTGGACATCAGATTGAGCAAGACCTGTTTGACGCGCATGCGGTCCGCCTTGACCCAGGTTGAGGTCAGCACGGTGTTGATGACGTTGATCTGCTTGTCGCAGGCCATGGGCTGCAGCAGAGACAGGCAGGCCTCGATTTGCTCGGCCAGGTCGACCGCCTCCAGCGTGATCACGTCATGGCCGCTTTCGATCTGGGCCAGGTCGAGGATGCTGTTGATCAATGCCATCAGGTGTTGGCCGGCGAACAGGATCTCGCGCGCGAAGCCGGCTTGTCGCGGCTGGTTCAGGTCCCTGGTCAGCAACTGGCCGAAACCCAGGATGGCATTGAGCGGCGTCCGCAATTCATGGCTGATGTTGGACAACACGGCCGTCTTGGCGGCGCTGGCCTGCTCGGCGCTTTGTTTGGCCGCTCGCCATGCAGCTTGCCGGGCCAGTGCTTCGGAGCAGTCCGAAAAGATGTTGAAGATGAAGGCAGGCAGGCCTTCATGGTCGGCCACCACCCCGACGTGACTCGATGAGACCCAGCGTGTGCCATCTGGGCGTTGCAGCGGCATCTTGCCTTGCCACCGAAAGTCGCACGTGGTGATGCTGTTGAGGCGCTTGAGGCTGCGAGCCTTCAGCCGCTCGGGCACGAAGTCCAGGATGAAGCGCCCTTGAAGATCGGACACGCCCAGGGTCAGCAATTTGGCGGCCGCATGGTTGGCATACATCACCCGCCCGGTGCGGTCGGCGATCACCACCCCTTGTTCGGTCAGGTCCAGGACCTGTGA
>JACPOH010000371.1 GCA_016185075.1 Aquabacterium sp.
CTTCCTGCTGACCTTGCCTGACCCCCAGGTGCGCGTGTCGGTCAACATCACGGCCTTCGATCTGGCCACGCCGCGCTTTGTCGACAAGGTACTGGAAACGCTGCGCCATGTCGGGTGCCCGGCGTCCCGCCTGATCCTGGAAGTGACCGAGTCCGCCGCGCTGAGCGACCGCGAGCGGGCCACACAGATCCTGTCGCGTCTACGCAGTGAAGGTGTCCAGATCGCGCTGGACGACTTCGGCACCGGCTACTCGTCGCTGGGCATTCTGCAAGAGATGCCGCTGGATGAAATGAAGGTCGACCGGAGTTTTGTCACCGATATCGAGGACTTCGGCCGCAAGCAAGCCGTGCTGCAGGCCATGATCGAAGTGGGGCACCGACTGGGCTTGACGGTGACCATCGAAGGCGTGGAGCACGGCAGCAGCGTGGACTGGCTGGCCAACCATGGCTGCGACGTGGTCCAGGGCTACTTCTTCAGCCGCCCGCTCGATGCCGATGCCGCACGGAACTGGCTGGCGAAGCCGGTGGAGTCCGAATCAGTGGCGACTGCCTGAGGCCAGCGCCCGCTCTCGTTGCTGCGCGAGTTCCTGGGCGGGCACCTGTTGCGAAGGCCTGGTCGGCCAGCCCTGCAGATGCTGCTGTGTCAGGTCGCTCAAGGCACGAATCCAGCGCGGGTTGTCGTTGAGGCAGGGGATGTAGTGGAATTCCTTGCCGCCACTTTCCAGAAAGGCCTGCTTGCCTTCCATGGCAATCTCTTCGAGGGTCTCGATGCAGTCGGCTACAAACCCAGGGCAGACCACGTCCACCCGTTGCTCGCCCTGCTGCGCCAAAGCCCGCAAGGTGGGTTCGGTATAGGGCTCCAGCCACTTGGCCTTCCCAAAGCGGCTCTGGAAGGTCACCACATAAGCGTCGGGTGCCAGACCCAGACGCTCGGCCAGCAAACGGCCCGTTTTCAGGCAATGGCAGTGGTAGGGGTCGCCCAGCAGCAGCGTGCGGTGGGGCATGCCGTGGAAGCTCATCACCAGCTTGCCGGCACGGCCATGGCGTTGCCAGTGCGCTTTCACCGACTCCGCGAGGGCGTCGATGTAAGCGGGGTCATCGTGGAAGTGGTTGATGTGACGCAGCTCGGGCAACCAGCGGGTCTGGCGACCCCAGGCGAAGACTTCGTCCATGACGCTGGCTGTGGTGGCGCCAGAGTACTGGGGGTAGAGCGGCACGACGAGGATACGCTGCACGCCCTGGGCCTTGAGCGCGGCCAACTGGCTGGCGATGCTGGGCTGCCCGTAGCGCATGGCGTGCTCGACAACGACCTGATGGCCTTGTTCGCCCAGGAAGCCTTGCAGCAGCGCGGCCTGCTTTTGCGTCCAGACACGCAGCGGTGAGCCGTCCTTGGTCCAGATGCTGGCGTACTTGGCCGCCGACTTGGCCGGGCGCACGCGCAGGATGATGCCGTGAAGGATCGGCAGCCACACCAGGCGAGGAATCTCGACCACGCGCGGATCCGCGAGGAACTGCGCGAGGTAACGCCGCAGGGCGCTGGCGGTGGGCGATTCGGGTGTACCCAGGTTCACCAGCAAGACGCCGGTTCGAGGGGCTTGGCCGTGTTGGTATTCGGGTTCTTTGGCTACGCTCATGGCGCAGCATTGTCGCCTCTGGCGGCCAACCTGCACAGCTCTGTGGTTACCGCCACGATATCAATGGGTTTGGTCCAGTAGCCGGTGAAGCCGGCAGCCTGGGCGCGCGCCACATCATCGGGCATGGCGTCGGCCGAGCACATGAAAGCGGGGGCATCGGCCAGCTCGGGCAGCGTGCGCAGGGCCTCGAGCACCTCGAAGCCAGACATGCCAGGCAAATGCGCATCCAGAACCAGCACATCCGGTGCGCGCTCGCGCGCCATCGACAAGGCCATCTGCCCATCTTCGGCAATCGCCAGATCGATCTGGGCATAGGGGCGCAGGGCTTCTTCAAACAGCATCGCGTTGATGCGGTTGTCTTCTACGTACAGCACGTGCAGGGGGCACAGGCCCTTCCCACCGTCTGAATTCAAGTCAGTCGGGGACATGGTCGGTTCGAGCGGGCTGCCCGGGTCCGACAAAGGCGGATAGGCAGAATCTGGTGCGGAGTCAATGAGAGAGGGCGTTCGAGCCGCCAGCGGGAGGATGATGTTGACCCGGGTTCCAGCACCCGGCTGGCTTCGAATGTCCATGCGACCTCCCATGGCTTCAAGCAATGAGCGCGTGATGATAAGGCCTAGGGCCTGTTAACACAAGCGCAAGCCGTCAGCGATGAGGGCAAAGCTGATGAAGGCCGTGAAC
>JACPOH010000372.1 GCA_016185075.1 Aquabacterium sp.
CACCCCGTGCAATGGCCTGCACCCATTCCTCCAGATGGTTTTCCATGTGCAGGCGGCCGATCACCAGGCCCGAGACGATGGCCACCATCAAGCCCATCCCCAGGTAGAGCCCCGCCACCTTCCAGCCGAACATGCCGAACAAGAGCGTCAGGGCCACCTCATTGACCATGGGCGCCGAGATCAGAAACGAGAAGGTGATGCCCAGCGGCACACCCGCCGAGAGCAGGCCAAGGAACAAGGGCACGGCCGAGCATGAACAGAACGGCGTGACGATGCCCAGCAGCGCCGCCAGCACATTGCCCACACCCGTTCGCTTGCCCGCCAGCAAGGCACGGGTGCGCTCGGGGGCAAAGAAGGTCTGCACGATGCCCATGACGAACACGATGCCGGTCAGCAGGAGCAAGACCTTGGGTGCGTCGAAGAGGAAAAAGTGCAGGGCCTCGCCCAGGGCGCTCTGGCGTGTCAGCCAGGTCAGGCTCAGCGCTGCGTCGGCAAAGTCCGTGAGGTGTTGGTAGGCCCAGAACCAGATGGGCGCCACCAGGGTCAGGCCCACCAGCCAGCGGGTCAAGGGCGTCGCCTGGGGCGCGGGGGATGCAGTGGTGTTCATGGCAGCAGTGTGATCTTCCAGGCCATCAGGTCAAGCCTGTTGGTCAAGGAGACGCACTGGCCGTCAAAAAGATGCAGGTGTCACATGGCCCAGCATCAGGGACGAGGCACGAAACAGCAGACTTGCCCCTGCGGGTCCAGTGTCACCTGGCAGGATTGCGTCAACTGCGCCCTCAGCCGTTTGCGGGCCCGCTGGATGCGTGATTTGGCGCCAGGCAAACTCAGGCCCAGCTTGTGCGCATCGTCTTCCTGGCTCATCCCCTTGAGGTCGCACTCGGTGATGGCATCCCGGTCTTCCTCACTCAGCCCGCTCAGACAAGGCGGCGGCCTTGCGCGTCGATCACCACCTCGCCGTCTTCCTTCGTGAACGGACCTTGCTGCGCTTGCGGCAGGATGTCGAGCACCAGCTCGGAAGGGCGGCACAGGCGGGTGCCCATGGGGGTGACCACGATGGGGCGGTTGATCAGGATCGGGTGCGCCACCATGAAGTCCAGCAGCTCGTCGTCCGTCCACTTGGCGTCGTCCAGCTTGAGTTCGTCATACACCTCGCCTTTGCTGCGCAGGACTTCACGCACCGACAGACCGCAGGCTGCGATCAGCTGAACCAGCCGCTCACGCGTGGGGGGCGTTTCCAGGTAGTGAACGACCTGCGGCTCGATGCCCGCATTGCGGATCATGGCCAGGGTGTTGCGGGAGGTGCCGCACTTCGGGTTGTGATAGATGGTGACGGTGTTCATGGTTTGCATTGTCCTTGTTCGTACCAGCCCTTGCTCTGGTTGACCACGCGGACCACCAGCAACATCACCGGTACCTCGATCAGCACGCCGACCACGGTGGCGAGCGCCGCGCCCGACTCGAATCCAAACAGGCTGATGGCGGCGGCCACAGCCAGCTCGAAGAAGTTGCTGGCACCGATGAGGGCCGAGGGGCAGGCCACTTCATGCGATTCGCCCACACGGCGGTTGAGCCAGTAAGCCAGTGCCGAGTTGAAGAAGACCTGGATCAGGATGGGCACCGCCAGCATGGCGATCACCAGCGGCTGCTGGATGATGGCCCCGCCCTGGAAGGCAAACAGCAGCACGAGGGTGGCCAGCAAGGCGGTGATGGACCAGGGGCCGATCCTGGCCAGCGCAGCGTCAAAGGCCGCCTTACCGCGCTGAAGCAGGGCTTTGCGCATCGCCTGAGCCAGTGCCACGGGGATCACGATGTACAGCACGACCGAGGTGACCAGGGTGTCCCAGGGCACGACGATGGATGACAGGCCCAGCAGCAACGCCACGATGGGGGCGAACGCGAACACCATGATGGTGTCGTTCAAGGCGACCTGCGACAGCGTGAACAGCGGGTTGCCGCCGGTCAGCCTGCTCCACACGAACACCATGGCCGTGCAAGGCGCGGCAGCCAGCAGGATCAAGCCGGCGATGTAGCTGTCGAGCTGGGCCGCGGGCAGGTAGGGCGCGAACAGGTGGCGCACAAAGAGCCAGCCCAGCAGGGCCATCGAAAAGGGCTTGACCGCCCAGTTGACAAACAGGGTGACGCCAATGCCCTTCCAGTGCTGCTTGACCTGCGACAGGCTGCCGAAGTCCACCTTGACCAGCATGGGGATGATCATCACCCAGATCAGCAAGCCCACGGGCAGGTTGACCTTGGCGACCTCCATGTGGCCGATGGCCTGAAAGATGCCAGGCAGCACCTGGCCCAGCGCGATGCCGGCCAGGATGCACAGGGCGGGCGATGTCGTTGAGGGCCGCCAGCAAGGCACCCTGATCCATGGTGTCCAGCGGCAAGGCCAGCAACTGCAGCATCTTGTAGCCAATGGCCTGGCGCGTCAGTTCAAACGCGCGGCGCTTGCCTTCGTCCCCGCCCTCGGCGTTGGACGGATCGGGGTAGCCCCAGTGCACCTTGACGGGCTGGCCTTTGCCACCGAAAAACACCGGGCAGGTTTCGGCCGCAGCGCTGTCGCACACCGTGATGACGATGGACAGCGGTGGTGCGCCATCGGTGGTGAACTCGTCCCAGCTTTTGCTGCGGTAGCCCGATGTGTCGATGCCCGCGTTGTTCAGGGCCTCGATGGCGAACGGGTTCAGGCGGCCGCTGGGCGCGCTGCCCGCGCTGTGCGCCTTGACGTCTTTGCCCAGCTTGGCCGCCAGGTGGTTGAGCATGCCTTCAGACAGCACGCTGCGGGCCGAGTTGTGCGTGCACAGGATCAGAACGTGGGTGGTCATGGTGAACTTCAGATTTTGCCGATGTCGTTGAGTTGGGCCTGAATGGATAAGGACTGCAGGCTGTGATGGGGCAGGGCGAGCATCAACTCGATGCGGCGCTTGAGGATCTGTGCAACTTCATGGAAGGCCTGGCGCTGCTTGTCTTCATTGCCATCCACGCCTGCAGGGTCGTACACACCCCAATGCGCCGTCAGCGGTTGCCCTGGCCACACCGGGCAGATCTCGCCAGCGGCGTTGTCGCAAACGGTGAAGACAAAGTTCATCACGGGCGCGTCGGGCGAAGCGAACTCGTCCCAGCTCTTGCTGCGAAAGCCGTCTTGCGTTGAGGATGCCCTCTGCCAGGATGGAGCGCGCCGAGTTGCCCGTGCAGATGAACAGCACGTTGTACTGCTGCGTTGTCATGCTGACCTCAACAGCAACTTGAGGGCGCGGACTTCACTGGGATGCCCAGCGGTTTGCCCGTGACCTTGGGTGTACAGCAGGCCGATGCCTGATCTGCGTTTGCCGTCGTGGCCGAGCCTGCGCTCACAGGCGCCTCTTCACGGAACACCGGGATGCTGCCCAGCGTCTGGAAGTGCTCCCAGGGCAGGCCTTGCGGGTCGACCACCCAGTGTTTGTCGCTGCGCGCGTAGCAGCAGGTGGTGGCGCCTTCGTCGATCAGAGACAGGTCGGCCGCCTGGGCTTGTGTCTTCATGGCCAGCAGGTCGGCGTCGTTGTCGACCTGGATGCCCAGGTGATC
This sequence comes from Aquabacterium sp., assembly GCA_016185075.1. GTDB lineage: Bacteria > Pseudomonadota > Gammaproteobacteria > Burkholderiales > Burkholderiaceae_C > Aquabacterium. The sequence continues at coordinate 3,571 of JACPOH010000372.1, forward strand.
CACCCCGGTGTGGCCGTGGCCGCGCGTGGAGATCGCGAAGTTGACGGCCGGGTCGTCCAGCATCCACTTGGCGTAGTCGGATTCGACACGGGCAGGCGCCGTGCCGAACATCTTCGAATAGAAGTCGATGTTGCGGGCGAGGTCCTCGACGTGCACGTGGACGTGAAAGCGCTTCATGGTGGGTCTCCTTCAGCAGGTCGTGCAGCCACGTGTGTGGCTGGCAATGGTTTCGGTGGGTGAGCACGCCTGGCCCTGGCAGCAGTGCTCGGTGAGGTAGTGCAGCAAACCGTTCATGTGCTCGAACGATGCGCGGTAGATCAGGTGGCGGCCATCGCGCTCCTGCGAAACCAGGCCGGCGTGCATCAGCTCCTTGAGGTGGAAGGACAGCGAGGTGGCTGGCACGGCCAGCTGTTCGGACAAGGCGCTGGGGGTCAGGCCTTCGAACCCGGCCACCACCAGGGCCCGGAACACGCGCAGCCGCACGGTCTGGGCCAAGGCCGCCAAGGCTTTGATGACATCTTGTTCTTCCATGATTCAATGATAGTTGAAATATTGGATGGGTCAAGCGGCGAGGTGAGCAACATGCCTGCGTTCCGGGTGTGCAGGGTGAGTCTGGGATTTCGGTCAAACCCGAAAAATACCCTCGTCACATATGTTCGCTCGGCGGTTTTTATTCGTTGGTTGGCCCATTCAAATACCTCGCTCACCAGTCTGGCGTGAATCACCTCCGCGCCCGGGCCGATATTCAATTCCTTATCTCAAGTCTGGTGCCACCCGTGCCGAATAACGGGATTCAGATTTGTCCAAATGGGAGTGGGGGGATCTATGCAGCAGGCACAGCTTCACGTGCTGGTTGTCGAGGATGAGGTGGTGAACCGCGACGTGGTCTGCCAGATATTGCAATACTTCGGACACGAGGTGGATGCCGTTGACAGCGGCTTGGCCGCCCTGCGTGCCATCCGCGCGGTGCCTTACGACGTGGTGGTGATGGACTGCCGCATGCACGACATGGATGGCCTGGAAACCACGCGCCGCTTGCGCGCGGGTGAGGGCGGCCCCGACGGCGTCCACATTCCCATCATCGCCCTGACGGCCCAGGCCTTTGCGGCTGACCGTGATGCCTGCCTGAGCGTGGGCATGAATGATTTTCTGACCAAGCCGGTGGACATCGATCACCTGGCACTGGCCTTGACACGATGGGGCCGGCGCCCGCGTCAGGGCGCACACGCTGCCCGTGGGCGGGAGGCGGTGGCCGCTGATGCCCGCGCTCGGCACGGCGATGCCGCCGTGTTCGACGCCTCGGTGCTGGCCGCCTTGCCCATGGTGGCCGACGGCTCCCAGCCCCATTATGGTGAGGTGGTGCTCGACCTCTACTTCAAGTCCCTGCCGGACTTGCTCAAGACCATCGCGGTGGCGGTAGCTGGTGGCGACGACCAGACCGTTCAACGCACGGCTCACAGTTTGAAGTCGTCCAGCGCCGCAGTGGGCGCCATGGCGATGGCAGCGTGTGCCGCCGAAGCCGAAAGCCAGCTCAGAAAAGGCTATCCAGACATGTCGCACCTTCCGAGCCGGTTCGACATGGAGTATGAAAGGTTGTGCACGATGCTCGGACGCTCCCAAGCCCATTTGCCAGAAAGCGCGGTGTGACCATGCTGACCAGTGACCACGCGATCCCTCGTTTGCTGATCATTGATGACGACCCGCTGCTGCGGGGCATGGCGGCGCACACCCTGCGCCATGCGGGCTTTGATGTCAGTGAGGCCGAAGATGGCCTGCAAGCCTTGAACTTGATCGAGCAGGCCTCGTTCGACCTGCTCCTGCTCGATGTGATGATGCCCAACCTCGATGGCTATGAGGTGTGCCGACGCCTGCGCCAGAGTCGATTCGGCAGCCGCGTGCCGGTGTTGATGCTCACGGGGCTCAATGACAGTGCCTCGGTCGAGTTGGCCTATGAGGCGGGTGCCACGGACTTTATCTCCAAGCCCATCAACTGGACACTGCTGACGCACCGTGTGCGTTATGCCTTGCGGGCCGGCTCGGCGATCGAATCGGCCAACCGCAGTCGCGAGCGCCTGGAGCGTGCGCACCATGTGGCCAACATGGGCAGTTGGGAATGGCGTGCCGATGGGCAGCGCTTCGTGTGCTCGCCGGAGTTGGCGCGGGTGCTGGCCGCCCCTGAGCAGTTGGTGGCCGATGCGCGCCCTGATGACTTCCTGGCCATCATCGCCGACGCTGATCGCGAGACGGTGCGCGCCTTGCGGCTCGCGGCCCTCGTGGAAGGCGAGCCCTATCAGCTGACCTTTGCCATTCGACGTTTTGATGGCGAACTGCGCACCGTGTTCGAGCAGGCGGCTGCGGTCATCGACCACAACGGCCGGCAGGTGGCGGTGGAGGGCATCACGCAGGACATCACCGATCGTGTGGAGGCTGAAGAGCGCATCAAGCGCCTGGCGCATTACGACGTGTTGACTGGTTTGCCCAATCGGCAGTTCTTCAGCGAGCTGGTGGGCCCGACGCTGGACAGGTCGGCCCGCCTGGGCGCGGGCTGTGCCATGTTGTACATCGACATGGACCGATTCAAGAGCGTCAACGATGCCATCGGCTATGCGCAGGGTGACAGCGTGTTGCGCGTGATCTCGGGGCGCCTCAAGGCCTCGATCCGCACGTCGGATCTCGCGCTTGATGCACGTACTTCTGGTCAGGAGTCCATGGTATCCCGTGTGGGCGCCAATGCCTTCACGCTCTTGCTGGTCGACATCGCCGACGACAAGCAGGCCGCCCTGGTCGCTGATCGCCTGCTACATGCCATCGCCGAGCCGATTGCCTTCGAGGACCGCGAGCTGGTGCTCACGGCCAGCATCGGCATTGCCCTGTACCCGCGAGATGCCAACGATCCGGACGGCCTGACCCGCTGCGCCGAGCAAGCCGCCTATGCAGCCAAGGCGGCGGGCAGAGCCCAGCACCGCTTCTATGACGAGGCCATGAACGTGCGGGCCAGTGCCAGGCTCGCGCGGGAAACCGATTTGCGCCATGCCATCAGCGATGGCCAGCTCCGCCTACACTACCAGGCCAAGGTGGACGCCGGTAGCGGCCTCATCACGGGGGCCGAGGCCCTGGTGCGCTGGCAGCATCCTGAGCGCGGCATGGTGTCCCCCGGGGAGTTCATTCCCCTGGCGGAAGAGTCCGGCCTGATCCTGCCCTTGACCGACTGGGTGCTGGAGACTGCCTGCGCGGACCTGCGTCGACGTGCGGACATGGGCTTGCGCGTGGTGCCGGTGTCCGTGAACCTGTCGAGCCCCAGCTTCGCCGACGATGGTTTGCGCGCTCAGCTGGAAGCCTTGCTCGCGCGCCATCGACTGCACCCGTGCTGCCTCGTGCTGGAGGTGACCGAGTCCTTGCTGATGTCCGATGTGGAGCGGGCCGTGGCCCGCCTGCAGGAGCTGCGTGAGCTGGGCTTCCGTGTGTCCTTGGACGATTTCGGCACGGGCTACTCCTCGCTCGGTTACCTCAAACGCTTCCCGATCGACGAGCTGAAGATCGACCGATCTTTTGTGACCGATGCCTGGCGAGGCGGGCGCGATGGCGCCATCGCGGTATCCGTCATCGCGCTGGGCAGGGCCTTTGGCCTGCAGGTGGTGGCCGAAGGTGTCGAGACCATGGGGCAGTCCACCTTCCTGCTGGCTCATGGGTGCACGCAGCAGCAGGGCTTCCTGTTTGCCAAGCCCATGCCCTCTGCCGACTTCGAGGCCTTGCTGGCGGGAAGCACGTCGCAGCCATCGACAAGCGAACGGCAGGCCAGCCAAGGCCCCGGCGAAGGAGCAGTGCGCAACGTCAAATCGGCTGCCTGAAGATTTTGGGTGTGGCGTGTCAACCGCCCGTGTTCACGCGCCGTTGAGGAACCATGGCTGAAGCATTCAGCCACATCCAAACCACCAAACTGGTTACGTACTGAAAGGTTCATCATGAAAAAGTCGATCGTCATCGCCGCCGCTCTGGGTCTGTTCGCTGCTGCTTCTTTTGCCCAGGCACCTGCCGCCGCTGCCAGCGCGCCGGCTGCTGCTTCGGCCCCCGCTGCCAAGCACCACAAGGTCAAGCATCACAAGGCCAAGGCTGCCGCCAAGACCGAAGCCGCTGCTTCGGCTGCCAGCAAGTAAGCTCGCGCTGCCTGATGCGACAAGGCCGGGTACCCCCCGGCCTTTTTCATGGGGCCAAGGGTGACGATGCGGCCGCTGGCATGTGCAATGCCTGCATACTGCAACGCTGTGTTTGATCCCTTTGTGTGCTGTGCCCATGTTCGACTCCACCCACGCCCGTCAACAGCTTGACCTGCTGCTGGACTTGATGCAACTCGATGCCGTGGGCGGGGATCACTTCCGCGCACAGAGCGACAACATCGGCACGCCGGCGGTGTTCGGTGGTCAGGTTCTCGGACAGGCCCTGCGGGCCGCATACCTGACCGTGGCGCCGGACCGGCCGGTGCATTCGCTGCATGGCTACTTCCTGCTGCCTGGCGAACATGCCCCCATCGACTATGAAGTGACCCGTGTGCGTGATGGCCGCAGCTTCAGCATGCGGCGCGTGGTGGCGCGCCAGGGCGAGAACATCATCTTCGAGATGAACGCCTCGTTCCAGACGGCCTCGGATGGTGTCGAGCATCAGGCCCCCATGCCGCAGGTGCCGGGCCCGGAAGGCCTGCAAAGCGAGCATGAGCTGCGCCAGGCGCTCATCCCGCACCTGCCCCCGTATTTCCACGACAAGACGCTGGCGCCGCGCGGGCTGGAGTACCGGCCCGTTGAACCCGTGGACCTGCTGAACCCGCCCAAGCGCGAAGGCAGCATCGCCATGTGGGTGCGCGCCATGGCGCCCTTGCCCGATGACCCCGTCGTGCACCGTGCCTTGCTGGCTTATGGCTCGGACCATGGCCTGCTGCTGGCGGCCATCGCGCCGCATGGCCTGAGCCTGTTCAGAGGCGAGGTGCGCATGGCCAGCCTGGACCACGCCATGTGGTTCCACCGTGACTTCCGCCTGGACGACTGGCTGCTGTATGTCTTCGATTCGCCCAGCGCGGGCGGCGCACGTGGCTTGTGCCAGGGCCGCTTCTACACACGCGATGGCCGGCTGGTGGCCTCGGTGATGCAAGAAGGCATGGTGCGGCCCTGGCTCAAGCGCTCAGCGTGATGCGGCCTGCGCGGCGCGCGGTGCCAGCGGTGTGAAGCGGGCCTGTTGCGCATCTTCACCTGGCATGGTCACGCTGACGATGGCTTTCAGATCCGGCGTGGGGGCGTAGCTGGCTTGCCCGGTGAACTTGTTGTCGCCTGCGGGCTTCAGCGTGGCCGAGACCTTGCTCTTGCCCGACAACAGCGTCACGGTGGCGCTGGCGCCTGCGGTGGCCTGTTTGGTGCCGGCATGGTCGGTGACGTACAGCTCGATGGGCCGGGGCTTGGCACCACTGCCGTCCTTGTGCACGACCAGCTCCAGGTGCAGCGTGCCGGCCATGCGGATCTGGCCGCCGTGCGGGGCTTGCAGGCTGTCCAGGTAGGCATCGTCGTGCGCCCAGCTGGGTGCCTGCGCCGTGAGGCCCATGAGGGCCGAGAAGCCGATCAGCGCGCTGGCCATCCCATGGCGACGGCGCTGCTTTGACAAACCTGAGGTCGGTGTGTTCATCATGTTCTCCTGTTGAAAGCGTGGTTGGAAAGGGTTGACAAAAAAGGGGGCTCAGAACGGTGATCAGAACGGGTCACCCTGCCGGCTGTTGAGCAGGTGCTCCAGCGGTTTGCGGCCCCACAGCCAGAACATCACCGGCGTGAGCACGGTGTCCAGCAGCGTGGCACTCACGAGGCCGCCGAAGATGACCACCGCCACGGGGTGCAGGATCTCCTTGCCCGGCGCATCGGCCGACCACAACAGCGGCAACAGGGCAAAGGCGGCCACCAGGGCGGTCATCCAGACAGGGGTGAGGCGTTCCAGCGAACCGCGCACGATGAGGGCCTGCCCGAAGGCCTCGCCCTCGTCGCGGCACAGGTTGATGTAGTGGCTGATCTTGAGGATGCCGTTGCGCGTGGCCACCCCCGTGAGCGTGATGAAGCCCACCAGCGCGGCCACCGACAAGGGCTGGCCGGACCACCACAGCGCGACCACGCTGCCCACCAGCGCCAGCGGGATGTTGGCCATGATGATGCCGGCCAGCACCGTCGAGCGGTAGCGGCTGTAGAGCACCATGAAGATCAGGCTCAGCCACAGCATGCGTTGCGAGGCCTGTTCCTGCGCCTGGAACTGGCCTTCCAGCGCGGTACTGTAGCCCTCGGGCAGGTGCTGTGCCGCCAGCACCTGTCGGATGTCGGCCACCACGGCAGACAGATCTCGCCCGTTCGTGTTGGCCGAGACCACGATGCGTCGGCGGGCGTTCTCGCGGTTGATCTGGTTGGGGCCGTCACCTTCCTCCAGGCGGGCCACTTGCGACAAGGGAACGTGCCCCGTGGGTGTGTCGATCAGCAGCTGGTCGAGCCGGCTGGCATCCCGTCGCGCTTCGGGCAGGCGCATCACCAGGTCGAAGCGGCGCGCACCTTGCGTGATCTGCCCGATGCGCTCGCCTTCGATCAGCTCCTGCAAGGCGCGCAGCAACGGGCCGGGCGCCACGCCCAGGCGTGATGCGGCCTCGTAATCGATGTGGATCTTCAACTGCGGGATCAGCACCTGCTTTTCGGTCTGCAGGTCCGTCAGGCCCGGCACGGCCTGCAGGCGGGCTTGCAGATCGGCGGCCAGGCCACGCAAGGTGTCCAGGTCATCACCGTACACCTTCAGGGCGATCTGGGCCCGCACGCCCGAGAGCAGGTGGTCCAGCCGGTGCGAGATGGGCTGGCCGATGCTGACCACGGCCGGCAGGGCCGCCAGGCGCGCGCGCAGGTCGGCCATGACCTGTTCGCGTGGCCGCTTCGATGGTTGAAGGTCGACCTCGATCTCGGAGGAGTGCACCCCTTCGGCATGCTCGTCCTGCTCGGCCCGGCCGGTGCGACGCCCAACGTGCAGGACCTCGGGCACGGTGGCGATCAACTGCTCGGCCTGGGTGCCCACCTGATTGGCTTCGGCCAGCGAGGTGCCGGGGTTGAGCAGCAGGCTGATGGTGAGCGTCCCTTCGTTGAACGGTGGCAGAAAGGCACGTGGCATCCAGGCCAGCGAGACCACCGCCAGGATGGCCGCCAGTGACTACAAGGCCAGCAGACTGCGCCCATGCGCGAAGGCCCCATGCTGCACGGCGGTGTTCCAGCGCTTGAGGGTGCGCACCATGGGCGTGTCATGCGTGTCGGTGGTGCGGCCCTGAACCAGCTTGGGCAGCAGGTAATACGCCAGCACCGGCGTGACCGTGAGCGACACCAGCATGCTGGCCAGGATGGACACGATGTAGGCCACACCCAGCGGTGTGAAGAAACGCCCTTCGATGCCCGGCAGGGCGAACAGCGGCACGAACACCAGCACGATGATCAGCGTGGCGTACACGATGGCCGAGCGCACCTCCAGCGTGGCCTGGGCGATCACCTCGGTCAGTGCCTGGGGCTTGGTCGCATGGCGGTTGAGCTGCATCCTGCGCAGCACGTTCTCCACGCCCACCACGGCGTCATCCACCAGCTCGCCAATGGCGATCGCCAGGCCACCCAGTGTCATCGTGTTGATGGACAGGCCCATGAAGTGGAACACCAGCGCGGTCACCAGCAGCGACAGCGGGATCGCACTCAAGGAGATCAAGGTGGTGCGCACATTGAGCAGGAACATGAACAGCACGATGGCCACCAGCACGGCCCCATCGCGCAGGGCCTCTTCCACGTTGCTCACCGCATGCGTGATGAAGTCGGCCTGCTTGAACAGGAAGCGCGGCTCGGCCACACCAGCCGGACGAGACCGTGCCAGGTCGCGCAGGGCCTGCTCGACGTCGCGGGTGACGCGCACGCTGTCGGCGCCGGGTTGCTTCTGCACCGACAGGATCACGGCCGGTTTGCCCTGGTAGCTTGCATCGCCTCGTTTGGTCGCGGCTGCGATGCGCACATCGGCCACCTGCATCAACACAATGGGCTGACCATTGTGCGTGCCCACCACGACCCTTTGCAGGTCTTCGATGCGGCTGGTCTGGCCCAGCTGGCGCACCAGGTACTCGCGGCCTTGCGATGACAGGAACCCGCCGCTGGTGTTGGTGCCGAAGGCCTGCAGTGCGCTGGCCACCTGTTCCCGCTGGATGCCCAGTGCGCTCAACTGTTCGGGCTTGATCTCGACGCGGTACTGGCGCACCTCGCCCCCGATGGGGATGACCTGGGCCACGCCCGGCACGGTCAACAAACGCGGGCGCATGACCCAGTCGGCATACTCGCGCGCCTGCATGGGGCTGACCTTGTCGGGGTCGGCCGGCACGGCGATCAGCAGGATCTCACCCATGATCGACGAGATCGGGCCCAGCTGCGGCGTGATGCCGCTGGGCAGTTGTTCGCGCACCAGGCCCAGCCTTTCGTTGACCTGCTGGCGGTTGAGGTAGATGTCGGAGCCCCAGTCGAACTCGATGTTGATCACCGACAGGCCGATGCCTGACACCGAGCGCACCCGGCTGACACCAGGCATGCCATTGAGGCTGGTTTCCAGTGGCAGCGTGACGAGCTGCTCGACTTCCTCAGGCGCCATGCCACCGGCCTCGGTCATCAAGGTCACGGTGGGCTTGTTCAGATCGGGGAAGACATCGACCGGCATCTGGCGGGCCGTGAGGCTGCCATAGAGCACCAGCAGCAGGGCCAGGGCCAGCACGATCCAGCGCTGGCGCAGGCTGGTGTGAATGAGGGCGTCAAACATGCTTGGTCCTCAACGCACCTGGGCCAGCAGGCTGGCGCCCTGGGTCACGATGCGGTCCTGCGCCTGCAGGCCCTCGGTCACCACCACGCGTTCGGCATCTAGCGGCACGCTGCGCACGACGCGTGGGCTGAAGCGTTCGGGCGCATCGTGGCGCCACACGATGGTGTCACCGCTGCTGCGCCGCACCAGCGCGCTGCGGGGGATGGCGATGCCTCGCACGGTCTGCAAGCTGCGCGCCGTGAGCGGCAGCGTCTGGCCTAAGCGCCGCGGTGCTGCTCACCACGCGAAACAGCACGGGCATGGCCTGGTCGCGCAACTGCTGGCCACCGCCGGCAAAGCGCAGGGTCACACGGCCACCGGGCACCACGGCACTCGCTTCACCAAGGCCCTGGGCCTGGGCCGCGTCGTACACGAGGGCCTCCACCATGAGCCACGACGGGTCGACGATGTCGAACAGCAGTTCGCGGGCATCCACCACCTGGCCCAGCACCACATGGCTGGCAGCCAGCACGCCGTCCACCGGGGCGACCAGGGCTTCGGCCTGGCTGACACTGTTGCGCACCGCGTCGCGGCGCTGCTGGAGCGCATCGCGTTCGATGCGCGCGGCTTCGATGTCCTTTGGGGTCGTTTCAGAAAACGGAAAATAAAGCACGCTAAGACCAGCGGCCATTCAGTCCGCAGTCAGCACGGTGATGATTGTGAAGGGCGCTTGACCATCGCCCGCTTTGCACTGTTGCGCCACGCTCCCCAGTGCCTGCCGGATAGCCGCAAGATATGTCCGCACCGATGCAAATCTGAGCCACAGCGCTTTTTCCCGATTGCAGATACAACCTCGCGATCGGCGGCGTCGCGATGTTCGCCGCCGCCGCAGGCATCCTGCGGGAATCGCTATTGTGGCGCCTGCATGGCGCGAAGCCCTCCCGACGCCAACGGTGCTCGCCCGGCCCTGCGAGTCGGGCGAGCCCTTAGTGTGCGGGCATTACCTGCGTGACGATGAATTGACGCGCCTGCAATACGCCTGTAAACCTGATCTTGTCGCCTGGCGCAACCTCTTCGAGGATCGACGCCCCCTTGACAGGGTAAGCCTCGGTCGCAGCGGGCATGTCGAGAATCGGGATGCCAGCGTGCCTCAAGGTGAGTGTCAGGGCACGCTTGTCGACGGCCTGCACCTCGCCCTCGAAAAAGAGCGGACGCGCCGGATCAGGGGCGTGTTCCGGGCTGTGCGGGCCCTCACTTGCCGGTGCTCGTGCGCTCCCATGACTGTGCTGTGCGAATGCGGTGCCTGACCAGGCGAAGGGCAGAATCAGAAACATGCGCCTTGTTGGTTTCATGTGCTCAATCTCGTGATGTTTTCGACAACGAGCCATAACTCGCGCTTGTGCGATGTCGATTCTGCGATCAGGAACTTTTTTATGGTTGATGCAGGTCAATCGCCCTGCGAAACGACGCGAACGCGCTTGTTGCCTGCGCAGAGCGCCAAGAGCCCGGTGGAGGTCGCCAGTGCAAATTTCCCCAGGCAAGACTGCTGGATCATGACGTTTCAGGGCTGCCGGCGATGCGCGCAGCAGCTTCCCTGAGCCGGTCCAGGATGGTGGTGGCCACCCCGGGGGAATTTGCATGCTCGGCCAGCCAGCGCCGCTGGTAGCTTCCGACCGTCTTGCGGTCAATGCCTGTGATGCGGGCGATCTCTCGCTGTGGTGTGTTGCGCTCCAGCACGGTGTAGACCGTTGCGCGTTGGTTGGGCTTCAAAACATTCACTCCTTGGCCTTCCTTCGGGGACGACCGGACAAATGTCCTGCCGGCAGGTGCTGGCCACGCCAGCGTTTACCCCCTGTCCCCGATCAACTCAGGTGGGGGAGTTGGAGGTGGCCATCGGGGCACGTCCGAGCGAGGATGCTTTTTGGTGCAAAAAGTATCACGCCTTTGGTGCAAAAAGTATCACGCTGGAAGCAGGCGAGCTCACAAATCACGCAAAACTGCACTCGCTTTTTGGCATGACACTTGCTTGTGAATGGCGATCACCAGCGAAGGAACTCCCCAATGTACCGATTCACTCTTGCTTTATCCGCCTCACTCATTCTTAGCTCTAGTGCCCTCGCACAGGTATTAGATTCCTCGATAACACAGCACAAAGAAAACCAGCATGCAACAGCATCTGAAACCAGTGCGCTAACTGGCAACTTTGGAATCGCGACACAGTATATTTTTCGTGGCCTGTCCCAAACAAACGGCAAACCTGCGCTTCAAGGTGGACTCGATTTTGCACATCCAAGCGGCCTTTATGCAGGGACATGGTTTTCTAACATCTCGTGGTATACCGACCAAAACGCGGGCGTGAAAACCGCGCCGGTAGCGCTTGCATCGCCAGCGAGTGCTGGCGACCCCTATATTCCTGGTCAGAGCAACTCGACCACGCTTGAATGGGATCTCTATGGCGGGTTCAAGGGTACACTTGCCAACGACTGGACCTATGACTTTGGCGCGGTACGCTATTACTACCCCGGTCAGTATGACAGTGTCGGTGCTTACCGCAACCCAGATACGACCGAGGTTTACGCCGCGTTGGGGTACAAGTGGGTGCAATTCAAGTATTCCAAGGCTGTCAGCACCTATACATTTGGCGTAAACGAATCCTCGGGCGCCAGCTATGCGGATCTAACTGCCAATATCCCAGTAGGCGATAGCGGCCTAACGGTCTTGCTGCACGCGGGTCGCCAGACCTATCCGACTAGCGCTAACACTGGCTATTGGGGCAGTTCAGGTGGCAACAATGACTTCTTCAGCTACACAGATTACAAGGTGGCTGTTTCAAAGGAGATTAGGGGCTTCGTCTACACGCTGGCTTGGACGCAAGCTAACACCAAAGACACGGCGCCGGACGGTAATACCACTACCTACATGAATGCCTTCGGCAAAAATATCGGTAGGGACCGAGTTGCCTTCAGTTTGCTCAAAAACTTTTAAGGATGGTCTACACAACCATCCGCTGAAGCGGCGATTGAACCAGTCGTTTTCATCTGACGCAAGGCTGGTCCGGTTTTGAACCCCGAATCGGGCTGCTTGCCCCCATTCACGGGGCCATCCCCGGATTGCAGACGCACT
>JACPOH010000373.1 GCA_016185075.1 Aquabacterium sp.
TGGGTGAGGCGCGGCATGGGCGGCAGTGGGTTCATGCGTGAAAGCCGCAGTATGCGCCCTGCAGGCTTGTGATGTGCAAGCCATGTGGTTTCGCTCGCTTGGCGAGTTTCAGCAGTGCCGCATCCTTGCTGAACAGCCAGCTGGCACCCACGTGCAGCGCCAGATCGATGAACACCTGGTCGTCCGGGTCCTTGCAGCGGTAGGGGCCGCGCGGCGGTTCGTCCACGAACTCGGCATGCTGGAACACGGTCAGCGTCAGCATCGGGTCGGGCAACCAGGCCTTGAGGTAGCTGCGTGGCCAGACCTGGTGCCACTCCTGCTCCATCGACGGGCAGGCGACCCAGCGCATGCGGCCTTCGAGGATGGCTTGCGCAACGGGCTGGGCGGCCGGGTCCTTGAACACCCGCCAGTCCAGCAGGGCGTTGGTGTCGAGGATGACGATGGGGACGTCGCTGCGTGGCGCCGTCGGGGCGGACGCGCTCATTCGGCGCGGGCGATCACACCACCGCCCAGGCACACCTCGCCCTGGTACAGCACCGCCGACTGCCCAGGCGTGACGGCCCACTGCGCATCGGGGAAGCGCAGGCTGATCGTTTTCGCGTCAGCGGCTTCCACCACACAGGGCGCATCGGCCTGGCGGTAGCGCGTCTTGGCGCCCACGCCGGGTTGGCCGGCCACCGGGCCCTGGCCGTCGACCCAGCTCAGGTCATCGGCCACCAGCGTGTGTTGTTGCAGCCAGGGGTGGTCATGGCCTTGCACGACATACAGGGTGTTGCTGGCCATGTCCTTGCGGGCGACGAACCACGGGTCATGCTCGCCGCCACCCCGCGGAGCGCCTTTCTCTTTCACGCCACCGATGCCGATGCCCTTGCGCTGGCCCAGGGTGTAGAAGCTCAGGCCAACGTGTTCACCGAGTTTGCGGCCGCGGTCGTCCTTGATGGGGCCGGGCTCGTTGGCCAGGTAGCGGTTGAGGAACTCGCGGAAAGGGCGCTCGCCGATGAAGCAGATGCCGGTCGAGTCCTTCTTCCTGGCGTTGGGCAGCTTGATCTCGGCGGCGATGCGGCGCACCTCCGTCTTGGGCAGCTCGCCCACGGGGAACATGGTCTTGCTCAGTTGCGCCTGGTTCAGGCGGTGCAGGAAGTAGCTCTGGTCCTTCAAGGGGTCCATCCCTTTGAGCAACTCGAAGCGCTGGCCGCCTTCATACCCGGCATCGGCCACCGCGCGCACCCGGGCATAGTGGCCCGTTGCGATCTTTTCGGCGCCCAGGCGCATGGCGTGGTCCAGGAAGGCCTTGAACTTGATCTCGGCGTTGCACAGCACATCCGGGTTGGGCGTGCGGCCGGCCTGGTACTCGCGCAGGAACTCGGCGAAGACGCGGTCCTTGTAGTTGGCCGCGAAGTTCACGTGCTCGATCTCGATGCCGATCACGTCGGCCACCGAGGCGGCGTCCAGAAAATCCTGACGCGACGAGCAGTACTCGCTGTCGTCGTCATCTTCCCAGTTCTTCATGAAGATGCCGATGACCTCGTGGCCCTGCTGCGAGGCCAGAGAGGCGCAACGTGCTCAGGACGCCCGGTGGTAGGCCGGGGCCGAGAACACGCTTTCGTGCACGGTCAGGATGGACAGGGGGTAGCGCTCGCCGGCCAGATAGGCCTCCAGGCACTCCAGCACCAGGGGGCTGCGGTGGCGCTCGGGGCAGGCGCGGATCTCGTCGGCCGTCATCCACACGGTGCGGGTGATGCCCTCGTCCAGCTCCAGCGTGGGGTCGGCCTCGCCCGCCGAGCCAAAAAAGGCCAGGCGCAGGTAGGTGATGTCTTCACCCGTGCGGGTACGGCGGAAGCGCGACATGAACATGCCCAGGAAGCCCTCCGGCTGGAACGCGCAAGCGGTTTCTTCCAGGGTTTCGCGGATCACGCCTTGCAGAGGCGACTCGCCCGGGTCCAGGTGGCCGGCCGGGTTGTTCAGCAAGAGGCCGTCCGAGGTCTGCTCTTCGACCAGCAGAAAGCGCCCGTCACGCTCGATCAGCGCGGCGACAGTGACATTGGGCTTCCAGCGCACTTTGGGGGCCTGAGTGGCCTCAGGCTGCGGCGCGGGCTCAAGGAGCAGATCGGCGGTCTTCATGAGCCCGGCATTATCCGCTAATGTTTTGTCACATGCATGACCAAATGCCCTCGTGGGATACCCCAGGAGGCGGCCTTGATCACAATTTTGACAACGTCGGACCTCAAATCGAGGGGGTTTTGGCCTTCCGGACAAGTCAAAACGTCCGCTTGGTCGGTTAAAACCCTAGGAATGACGTGAACTTTGTGTATGCTGGTGGGTTAGGCAAAGTTCACGCCAGCCGCACGTGCTCGTGCATACAGCGGCTGCATCATCCACATGTGTAGGAGACTCGGATGCTGATAGGCATTCCCTTGGAGACCCTCGCGGGCGAAACCCGCGTGGCCGTGACCCCGGAGACCGTCAAGAAATTGAAGGCCCAAGGCCACACCTTGCGTGTGCAGTCTGGTGCCGGCATCGCCGCCAGCGTGACCGACGAAGCCTACGTGGCCGCCGGCGCCGAGATCACCGATGCTGCCGGCGCCCTGGGTGCCGACATGGTGCTCAAGGTGCGTGCGCCTCAGGCTGAGGAACGTGCCCAGATGAAGCCCGGCGCCGTGCTGATCGGCATGCTCAACCCGTTCGACAAGGACGGCCTGCAAGCCCTGACCGATGCCAAGCTCACCGCCTTCGCCCTGGAAGCCGCGCCCCGCACCACCCGTGCCCAGAGCATGGACGTGCTGTCCTCGCAGGCCAACCTGGCGGGCTACAAGGCCGTGATGATCGCCGCTGACAAGTACCAGCGCATCTTCCCCATGCTGATGACCGCTGCCGGCACCGTCAAGGCCGCCCGCGTGGTGATCCTGGGTGTGGGCGTGGCGGGCTTGCAGGCCATCGCTACCGCCAAGCGCCTGGGTGCCGTGATCGAAGCCTCCGACGTGCGCCCCTCCGTGAAGGAGCAGGTCGAGTCGCTGGGTGCCAAGTTCATCGACGTGCCGTATGAAACGGCCGAAGAAAAGGAAGCCGCCGAAGGCGTGGGCGGTTACGCCCGCCCGATGCCGCAATCCTGGCTGGACCGCCAGAAGGCCGAAGTCGCCAAGCGCGTGGCCCAGGCCGACATCGTCATCACCACGGCCCTGATCCCCGGTCGTGCCGCCCCCGTGCTGGTCACCGAGGACATGGTCAAGGCCATGAAGCCGGGCTCCGTCATCGTCGACCTGGCCGCGGCCCAAGGTGGCAACTGCCCCCTGACCGAAGCCGGCAAGACCGTGGTCAAGCATGGTGTGACGCTGGTGGGCGAAACCAACCTGCCCGCGCTGGTGGCCGCTGACGCGTCTGCCCTGTACGCCCGCAATGTGATCGACTTCCTGAAGCTCGTCTTCAACAAGGAAGGCCAGTTCCACGTCGATCTGGAAGACGACATCGTCAAGGCTTGCCTGATGTGTCGTGACGGCCAGCTGCTGCGCGCCTGATGCGTGCTTCAGCGAGCCCTGAGGAGAAAGCCATGCAACGCAACATGCTGCGCGCGAAGCTGCACCGCGCCACCGTCACCGAAGCCATCCTGGACTACGAAGGTTCCTGTGGCATCGATGAAAACCTGATGGACGCGGCCGACATGAAAGAGTTCGAGTACATCGAGCTCTACAACGTCAACAACGGCGAGCGCTTTGCCACCTACATCATCAAGGCGCCGCGTGGCTCCGGCACGATCTCGCTCAACGGCGCGGCCGCCCGCCGTGCCCATGTGGGCGACAAGCTGATCATCTGCACCTATGCCCCGATGAACGAGGAAGAGGTGGACAGCTACAAGCCCAAGGTCGTGCTGCTTGACGAAGGCAACGCGATCAAAGAGATCCGCAAGTTCGACTGATTGATCTTTCATTTCTGGAGACAACGATGGAAGCTTTAGAGCCCGTCAGCCATGTCGTCATCAACCTCAGCATCTTCGTGCTGGCCATCTATGTTGGCTACCACGTGGTCTGGACGGTGACCCCTGCTCTGCACACCCCCCTGATGGCCGTGACCAATGCGGTGTCGGCCATCGTCATCGTGGGCGCCATGCTGGCCGCCGCGCTGACCGTGACGCCGCTGGGCAAGATCATGGGCCTGTTGGCCGTGGCCCTGGCGGCCGTGAACGTCTTCGGCGGCTTCCTTGTGACGCGCCGCATGCTGGAGATGTTCAAGAAGAAGGACAAGAAGGCGGGGGCCAAGTAAATGAGCATGAATCTGATTGCACTGCTGTACCTGATCGCATCGGTCTGCTTCATCCAGGCCCTGAAGGGCCTGAGTCACCCGACGACCTCGATCCGCGGCAACCTGTTCGGCATGGTCGGCATGACCATCGCCGTGCTGACCACCGTGGGCCTGATCCACGGGCAAGCGGCCTCGCTGGGCATTGACTTCGGCACGGGCCTGGCCTACGTGCTGGGTGCCCTGGTGGTGGGCGGCGGCGCCGGCGCCATCATGGCCAAGCGCGTCGAGATGACCAAGATGCCCGAGCTGGTCGCCTTCATGCACAGCATGATCGGCCTGGCCGCTGTGTTCATCGCCGTGGCCGTGGTGGCCGAGCCGTACGCCTTCCAGATCGTGGCCAAGCCCATTGGTGACGCCATCGCACAGATCCCGGTGGGCAACCGCCTGGAGCTGTCGCTGGGTGCGGCCATCGGTGCCATCACCTTCTCGGGCTCGGTCATTGCCTTCGGCAAGCTGTCGGGCAAGTACAAGTTCCGCCTGTTCCAGGGCGCGCCCGTGGTCTTCGCCGGCCAGCACATGCTGAACCTGGTGCTGGGCCTGGCCCTGATCGGCCTGATCGGTACCTTCATGGCCACGCAGCGCATGGACGTGTTCGTGGCCCTGATCGCGTTGGCCTTCGTGCTGGGCGTGCTGATCATCATCCCCATCGGCGGTGCAGACATGCCCGTGGTGGTGTCGATGCTCAACAGCTACTCGGGTTGGGCGGCAGCCGGTATCGGCTTCTCGCTGAACAACTCCATGCTGATCATTGCCGGTTCGCTGGTGGGCTCTTCGGGCGCGATCCTGAGCTACATCATGTGCAAGGCCATGAACCGCTCGTTCTTCAACGTGATCCTGGGTGGCTTCGGTGGTGACGCCGGTGCCGCGGCCGCTGGCGGCGCGCAGCAGCAGCGCTCGGTCAAGAGCGGCTCGGCCGACGACGCCGCCTTCATCCTGGGCAATGCCGAAACCGTGGTCATCGTGCCCGGCTACGGCCTGGCGGTGGCCCGCGCCCAGCACGCCGTGAAGGAACTGGCCGCCAAGCTCACCGAGAAGGGCATCACCGTCAAGTACGCGATCCACCCGGTGGCGGGCCGCATGCCCGGTCACATGAACGTGCTGCTGGCCGAGGCTGAAGTGCCGTATGACCAGGTCTTCGAGATGGAAGACATCAACGGCGAATTCGGCCAGGCCGACGTGGCCATCATCCTGGGCGCCAACGACGTGGTGAACCCCGCCGCGCACGTGAAGGGCAGCCCGATCTACGGCATGCCCATCCTCGAAGCCTACAAGGCCAAGACCGTGATCGTGAACAAGCGCTCCATGGCCTCCGGTTACGCCGGCCTGGACAACGAGCTGTTCTACATGGACAAGACCATGATGGTCTTCGGCGACGCCAAGAAGGTCGTGGAAGACATGGTCAAGGCGGTGGAGTGATCGCCGACTGACGTCACTGCTGGCTGGAGCCGGGCATTTGCCCGGCTTTTTTGTTTGTGCACTGACCTCTGGTAAAGTATTCACCCAAAAGGTGAATAAAATCATGGAAGTGACTTTTGCGGAGGGGCGGCTCAAGCGCGCCTGTGAGAACGCATCCGAGCGTCAACGCAAGTGGGGCGACCCTGCCGCGAAGAACATCAAGACGCGGCTTGACGATCTCTATGCCGCCAAATCCATGGAAGACATGCGCCATTTGCCTGGCCGCTGGGAAGAGTTGGCGGGTGACCGTGCAGGGTATTTCTCATGCCGACTCAACAAAAGCCTGAGGCTGATCGTGCGTCCCTCGCGCCAACCTCCTCCCTGCAAAGAAGATGGCGGCCTGGATTGGTCGCAAATTGATCAAGTGACCGTGACCGAGGTGGTGGACTACCATGACTGATGAAGCATTACGATACCAGCCGACCGAGGTGTCTCCTCCTGGAGATACCTTGAGGGATCTGATGGACGAACGGAGCTTGTCCCAGGCTGAGCTTTCGCGCCGTTTGGGGCGACCCGCTCAGGCCATCAATGAGATCCTGGCGGGCAAGAAGGAGATCACCGAAGACACGGCCATCGAACTGGAGCGCGTGCTCCAGGTGCCTGCGCACTTCTGGCTGACCCGTGAGGCTCAGTACCGTGAATATCTGGCACGGGTTCGCGCGCAGCAAGCCAATAAAAGCGCCGTGCCCTGGCTCAAAGCGTTTCCGCTCAAGGCTATGCAAACCGCCGGCATCTTGCCGCCCGGGCGCCTGACGGCGGGCTTTATCGAATCGCTCGTGGAGCCCATGCTGAGCTTCTTTGGCGTTGCCTCGCCCGAAGGCTGGGAGGCCCAATACGACCAGTTGCAAGCGCAGTTCCGCCGAGCGAGACCTGCTGCGCAAACTGATGTGGCCGCCATCACTGCCTGGTTGCGCATGGGCGAGATCGAGGCCCAACGCCGCGAAGTGCCGCCATTCGATGCCGCCAAGCTGGAGGCCGCTTTGCCCGCCATGCGTGCCTTGACGGTGGCTGATGCCGCGACGATTGGCCGTGAGTTGACGCGCTTGTGTGCCCAGGCTGGTGTGGTGCTGGTGTTCGTGCCTGCCTTGCAAGGCACGCATGTGTCTGGCGTGGCGCGCTGGCTGCACGGCCGCCCCTTGATCCAGCTCTCCTTGCTGGGCAAGTGGAATGACACCTTCTGGTTCAGCTTCCTCCACGAAGTGGGGCATGTACTGAAGCACCAGTCGCGTCGGGCTGTGTATCTGGATGATGCCTCATCGGGTGATCACACCACCTCGCCCGACGAGCTGGAGGCCAACCGATTTGCGTCTGAGGTGCTGGTGCCCACTGCCCTCGTGGGTGAGCTCGGCCAGGTGGCGCTCAATGAGGCTGGTGTGCGCGCTTGGGCTGCCAAAGTGGGTTTGCATCCTGGCATTGTGGTGGGGCAGTTGCAGCACCGCCAGCTGCTGCCCTGGGCCCACCCGCTCACCCGGCTCAAAGCCCGTTATGACATCCAGATCAAGACCTGAACAATGCCCACCCTCGACTGGCTAGACCGCCAGGCCGCCTTCCAGGTGGCCGCCCACACTACCACCCATGTGCTGCGCCCGCATGCGGCAGGCCATGTCTTTGGCGACGCCGCTGCGGCGCGTGACAACCTGCTGATTCAGGGTGACAACCTGCAGGCGCTCAAAGCCTTGTTGCCCTTCTACCGTGGCCGTGTGAAGTGCATCTTCATTGACCCGCCCTACAACACCAACAGCGCGTTCGAACACTACGCCGACAACCTGGAGCACAGCCAGTGGCTGAGCATGATGCTGCCGCGCCTGCAGGTGTTGCGGGAGTTGTTGCGCGAGGATGGGTCGATCTGGGTGACCATCGACGACAACGAAGGACATTACCTCAAGGTGTTGATGGATGAGGTGTTTGGGCGGTTGAATTTTGTGGCCAATGTGGTTTGGCAAAAAAAGTCCTCACCACAGAGCAATTCGACATGGCTATCGGACAGTCATGATCACGTGCTGTGTTTCGCGCGAAACAAATTGCAGTTTGCTCCGTCTATGCTTCCACGTTCGGAAAAGCAGAACGCGATCTACCGTCACTCGGATGAGCATGATGGGCTTGATGCGCATGGTCAGCGATATGGTCGTGGGCCTTGGTTCCCTGGCGACTTCACATTAAGTCTAGCGTCTGGTCAAAGAGGCAAGCAATTTGCGAAAACGGGAGAGAGCAACAATCTATATCCCATCTTGACCCCTTCCGGTCGTGAGGTTTGGCCAGCTAAGGGGCGTGCATGGGCGTACACACGAGATAGCTTCCAGCGGCTGCTTGAGGATAACCGTGTGACATTTGGGCGTACCGGGGACAACAAGCCTTGCATCAAGCGATTTCTTTCCGAGATTGAGGGGGGTGGAGTTGTGCCTATGACAACTTGGCACTATTCCGAGGTTGGAGAGAACCGCATTGCAATGCAGGAGAACAAGCAGATCTTTGGAGACTCTCCCTTCGCTACGCCCAAGCCGGAGGCTCTGTTGCAACGAATCATTCACATCGCCTCCAACCCCGGCGACCTCATCCTCGACAGCTTCCTGGGCAGCGGCACCACCGCCGCTGTCGCCCACAAGTTGGGCCGCAATTGGATCGGTGTCGAGATGGGCGATCACGCCATCACACACTGTGTGCCTCGCCTGAAGAAAGTGATCGATGGCGAGCAAGGCGGCATCAGTGCAGCCGTCAACTGGCAAGGTGGCGGTGGATTCCAGCTGCTGCAGCTCGGCGCCCCGCTGTTTGATGAGCAGGGCGATATCCATCCCGATGTGCGCTTCACCGATCTGGCGGCCTTCGTCTGGATGCGGGAAACGGGTACGGCCTTGTCTGCGGATGCTGCCAGTGGCCCCATGCCCTTGTTGGGTGTGCATGAAGGTACGGCCTATTACCTGCTGTTCAATGGCATTTTGGGGGACAAGCGCCCAGCCAGTGGCAATGTCCTGACCAGTGCCGTGCTCGATGCACTCAACACCTTGTGCGGTCATGCTGGCCCCAAGGTGGTTTATGGTGAAGCCTGCCGCCTGGGCGATGCACGCCTCAAGGCCGAGTGCATCGTGTTCAAGCAACTGCCCCACGCTGTGCCGCGCTGAGACCTTTAACAACTTCAAGCCATGCCCACCCTTCAGCTCAAGAACTACCAGCAACAGGCGCTTGACGCACTGGATACCTACCTGCGTGCTGCGCGCATCAGCGGCGCCCGCAGCGCCTTTGAGTCACAAACGGGTTACGGCTACAACCAGGAGCCCTTTGCTGAGACGCCCTGTGTGTGCTTGCGCATTCCTACCGGCGGTGGCAAGACGCTGATGGGGGCCGATGCCATTGGCCGCATGTCGCGTGAGTGGCCCACGGGGCTGACCAAGCCGCTGGTGCTGTGGCTGGTGCCATCTGACCCCATCCGCAGCCAGACGCTGGCTGCCTTGCGCACGTCGGGGCACCCGTTTCGCGAGTCCTTGGTACAGGGGGTGGGCGAGTCGGTGTGCGTGTGCGATCTGGACGAGTTGACCGTGCTGTCACCTCAGGACTATGCGCAGCGTGCCGTGGTGGTGGTGGCCACCATCCAGAGCTTTCGTGTGGAGGACACCGATCAGCGTAACGTCTACGCTTTCAGCGAGAAGCTGGAGGCTCATTTCAAGGGTGTGCAAGTCGAACGCCTCCAACGCTTGCGTGAACTACCCGATGCGGTGGTGACGGCTGAAGATGTCGCCAGTGCCAAGGCTGGTCGCGAGATGCTGGCCCGCTTCGTGGGGCAACCACGCTGGAGTCTGGCCAATTGGCTGGCCTTGCATGAGCCCTACGTGATTGTGGACGAGGCCCACAATACCAAGACGGAGCGCAGCTTTGAAGCCCTCAAGCGCTTGAACCCGTCATTGATTCTGGAGCTGACAGCCACGCCTGTGCCCAAGCGCACCAATGTGTTGTTCCATGTGTCGGCCCAGCAGTTGCAGGCCGAAGACATGATCAAGATGCCGATCGCCTTGATCGAGCACACGAGGGGCTGGCAGGCTGCCGTGTTCGATGCCGTGCAGAACCAGCGTCTTCTGGAGGCCGAGGCGCAGCAGGAAGAGGCGGCAACGGGTGTCCGCGCCGATCCAAATCTGAGCCACCGTGCCGATCCAATATTGAGCCAGGGCTGGTAGCCGACCAAAGGGTGGTCAGCTGTGGATAAGTGTAGAGCCTTGCCGGGTTTTGAGCCCTTCGGCTGGCTTGGTTGATCA
>JACPOH010000329.1 GCA_016185075.1 Aquabacterium sp.
ATGTCCTTGATGGCGGCGCACACCTCATCGGTGCTCACGACCACGAAGTCGTCCACAAGGGCCTTGGTCAGGCGCAGGGTTTCTTCGCCCACCAGCTTCACGGCCGTGCCATCCGAGAACAAGCCGACCTCTGGCAGCGTGACACGCTTGCCCGCCTTGACGGAGCGCACCATGGCGTCCGAGTCACTCATCTGAACGCCGATGACCTTGATCTCCGGGCGCACGGCCTTGATGTAGGCCGCCACCCCGCTGATCAGGCCGCCGCCGCCGATGGCCACAAAGACAGCATCGATGGGGCCGCTGTGCTGGCGCAGGATTTCCATGGCCACGGTGCCCTGCCCGGCGATCACATCGGGGTCGTCGAACGGGTGCACGAAGGTCATGCCCTTCTTGCGCTCCAGCTCCTTGGCGTGCAAGGCCGCATCCGAATAGCTCTCACCATGGAGCACGATCTGCACATTATCGCCACCGAAGTAGCGAACCGCGTCGATCTTGACCTGCGGCGTGGTGGTCGGCATCACGATGGTGGCCTGGCAGCCCAGCCGGCGCGCGCCCATGGCCACGCCTTGCGCGTGGTTGCCGGCCGAGGCGCAGATCACGCCCTTGGCCAGGTGCGCACGGCTGAGGTGCGCCATCTTGTTGTAGGCGCCGCGCAGCTTGAAGCTGAACACAGGCTGCTGGTCTTCGCGCTTGAGATAGACCTTGTGGCCCAGCCGACGCGACAGGCTGCGCGCCTCGTCCAGCGGACTTTCAATGGCCACGTCGTACACCTTGCTGGTCAGGATCTTTTGCAGGTAGGCCTGGATGGTCAACGGTGCGGTCTTGAGCGATGGCTTGGTTTGGGCTGCCGGCTTCTTGCTTTTGGGCTGAGCGGCGGCCTTGCGCGCGGTGGACATAGGGATGGGCTTTCGGGATCAGACTCAGGATCGGTAGCCCTAGAGTCTAGCCTGCCTGCCTTTTTGCAGGGTGCGCGCCACCGGTCAGATGTGGTGAACCATGTGGCCCCATCAGCACCTTCAGGTAGTCGCGCTGCCGCTGCCCTGCCCATCGGCGCCACACCGGCATCAGGCCTGGCACCGCATGCAGAACCAGCGAGCGCAACAGGAAGGGCCCCATGGCCAGCAAGGGATACCAGGGCACGGTCGCAGGCAGGCCGAGCGCCCGCATGCCCTTGGGCCCGACAAACCAACGCACCAGGCTGAGGTGACGCGCCTTGTTGAAGCGGCCACGCAGCCAGGACAGATTCGGGTACAGGCGCTGCAAGGGCTCGTCCATCAAAGCCTGCCCGAGCAGCACGCTGGACTCGTCGGCAGGGGCCTGACTGAGCACGTTCTGGTAGAGCGCCGTACGGCCCTGCTGTTCGTCGTCGCACAGGTAGCGCTCGTCCACGCCCATGAGCCAGCCGATGTAGCGCCACAGGTGCATCACGGCCTGAGATTCGCGCCGGGACAGCCACACGCCGGTGGTCTTCAAGGACAGCAGTTGCACCACGCTGAAGGCCAGGTAGGTCGCTTGCATGTCGAGCTGGTTGACGGGCACGCCCAGGCTGGCGGCATCCCATTTCGGTGAACGGCTCAGTTGGTGGCGCACCAGGGCGTGCATCACGCGCACACACAAGGTCATCATGAAACCAGCGCCGCCGGGGGCCATGCCGCCCTCTTCGGTACAGGCCAGCCACCAGGACGTGGTCTCGGCCACACGACGCTGGGCGCCCTTGTGCAAGGAGCCCGTCATCACCAAGGTCTGGTTGATGGCCGAGGCCTGATAGCCTGCCATGAGGCCCGCATCACGCAGGACCATCATGCCGTGCAGCCCCGTGCTGCGCAGCGCCTGCGCGCCTTCGCTCATCACATCCTCGCGCACCCAGTCCGGCCAGCCCGCGGTGCGACAGACAAACTGGCGCAAGGCCGCCGGCGTGGCGTCCGACAGTCGGTGCGGTGCGGCGAGGGCCTGCTCGAACAAGGGCCAGGCCCGGGCCATGCCGAACTCGTGCATCCACGCCACCAGCTCGTCTGCCAGTGTGTCCCCCTCCCACAAGGCTTGACCCATGGCTGCCCAGGTGGGCTGATCAGGCTCGGGGTCGCCGCGCACCAGCAAACGCAAGCGGCTGGCCATCTGCCGCGAGGCCTTCAGGTCCACACCGAAGCGATGCGGTGGCTGGCGAAGACCGCCGGGCAATGGGCTGGTCGACTTATGATCGTCTCTCATGGAAGAAGCTGTCATGCTGTGCTCAAGCGAAAGTGCAACTAGCGCCATGTTGCGCTCGTATGGGCCTGCGTTCATTGACCGCAGACCCTGCATGCTTGACCGTCGCCCCCCTGGGAAACCATGAGTACCCCGCGAACCGCGCCGGCGCTGGACGCGCCAACCCGAGGCATACAGGCCGCATTCGTGCGTGTCTTGCCCGACACCTTGACCGCCCGCGGGCTGCCGGCGACCGCCGTGTGGGATGCGTTGGGGCTGGCCGTGGACGAGGCCCCCGAGCACATGCGCGTGCCGGTGGCGGCACTTTGTCGCGCGATCGAAGTGGCCTGCCGCTTGACCGGCGACCCTTTGGTCTTGATCCAGGCCGCGCAGGCGGTGCGGCCGCTGCATCTGGGCAGTCTGGGCTATGCCCTGATGAGCAGCTCCTTTGGCGAAGACGGCTTGCTGATGTACGAGCGCTTCCAGACGCTGCTGTGCGACGAACTGCTTGCGCGACACCGTGTGGCCAAAGGCCTGATCGAGGTGCGCCACGAAACCGTGGGCATCCCGCTGCCGCGTGACGCGCGTTTCTGGTGGTTGCTGCTGGGTGCGCGTCTGGCGTTTGCGCGCTGGGTATCGGGCCGTGACCTCGTGCCTGTACGCATCGACATCCCCGCGCCGCGCCCGCCGCAAGCTGACGCCTTTGACCGCTTCATCGGCTGCGCGGCCCGCTACGACACCCCCGACTGCCGGGAATTGATGCCAGCCGACTGGCTTGCCTGGCTCAACCCCAACGCAGACCCGGCCATGCATGCGCTGATGCACGCCCGCACCGCCCAGCAGATGGCTGCCCGCCCCCAGGGAGATGCCCTGCTGATGCGCATCAGGCTGATCATGGCCGAGCGCATGGGCCAAGGGCTGGACGTGAGCCTGGATGCCCTCACCCAGGCCCTGCACGCCGACAGTGGTGAGGCCCAGCCCATTTCGGCCAGGCAACTGCAGAAGCGTCTGGCCGATCAGGGGCTGAGTTTCAAGGACCTGGTCGAGGAGGTGCGCCGCGAACGGGCCTTGCGGCTTTTGCGGGATTCCACACAGGCCATCGGTGACATCGCGGCGGCTTGCGGCTACACCGAGGTCAGCCCCTTTCACCGGGCCGTGCGACGCTGGACAGGACTCACACCTGCCCAGGTTCGCCAGCAGGCCATGAGCACGCCAGCGGCACCTACGCAGCCATGAATGAAAAAAGCCCGCAGCGGGTACTGCGGGCTTTGACAAGCCAGGCCCATGTGCACGGGCCGGCGCGTGGGCGTCGAGTACTTCTTGCGCAAACGGGCGATGGTAGCCAGTTGCGCCACCATGGTGGCCAGCTCGCTTTGAGCCTTGGCCAGGTCCAGCTCGCCCTTGGCGTTCTGAACGGCTTCCTGAGCCAGACGAATGGCTTCATTGGCCTTGGCCTCGTCCAGATCCTTGCCGCGGATGGCGGTGTCGGCCACCACGAAGACAAATTCTTCTTCCTTGTTGTCGGCGCGCTGGATGCGCACGGCACCCGGCTTGATCCGGGTGATCAGCGGTGCGTGCTTCGGCAGGATGCCGAGCTCGCCCACTTCACCGGGCAGGGACACCAACGTCGCTTCACCCGAAAAGATCGACTCTTCGGCGGAGACAACATCAACGTGAATGGTGGACATGCTTTGTTTCCTTTGACGCTCTATTCGAGCGTGTAAAAAGGACGTTGAGCACCAAGTGATCGCGTGTCAGGCAAGGCGCCGCGCACAACCGTAGCGGAAGCTACGGTGAGCACGGCAACGCTGCATGCCGCGCGATCACGCCGGTGATCAGGCCTTCTTGGCCTTTTCGAAGGCTTCGTCGATGGTGCCGACCATGTAGAAGGCTTGCTCGGGCAGTGCATCGCACTCGCCGTTCACAATCATCTTGAAACCACGGATGGTTTCCTTCAGGGGCACGTACTTGCCTGGCGAACCGGTGAACACTTCGGCCACGTGGAACGGTTGCGACAGGAAGCGCTGGATCTTGCGAGCGCGGGCCACGATGAGCTTGTCTTCGGGGGCCAGTTCGTCCATACCCAGAATCGCGATGATGTCGCGCAGTTCCTTGTAGCGCTGCAGCGTGTTCTGCACGGCGCGGGCCACGGTGTAGTGCTCTTCGCCCACCACGTTCGGGTCCAGCTGACGCGAGGTCGAATCCAGCGGGTCCACGGCGGGGTAGATACCCAGCGAAGCGATGTCACGCGACAGCACCACGGTGGAGTCCAAGTGCGCGAAGGTGGTCGCAGGCGACGGGTCGGTCAAGTCGTCCGCAGGGACGTAAACGGCCTGGATCGAGGTGATCGAACCGACCTTGGTCGAGGTGATGCGCTCTTGCAGGCGACCCATTTCTTCGGCCAGGGTGGGCTGGTAACCCACGGCGGAAGGCATGCGGCCCAGCAGCGCGGACACTTCGGTACCAGCCAGGGTGTAACGGTAGATGTTGTCCACGAAGAACAGCACATCACGGCCTTCGTCACGGAACGATTCAGCGATCGTCAGACCGGTCAGGGCCACGCGCAGACGGTTGCCCGGCGGCTCGTTCATCTGACCGTACACCATGGACACCTTGGACTCGCCCAGGTTCTCCAGGTTCACGACGCCGGAATCGGCCATTTCGTGATAGAAGTCGTTGCCTTCGCGGGTACGCTCGCCCACACCAGCGAACACCGACAGACCCGAGTGAGCCTTGGCGATGTTGTTGATGAGTTCCATCATGTTCACGGTCTTGCCCACACCGGCGCCACCGAACAGACCCACCTTACCGCCCTTGGCGAACGGGCAGACAAGGTCGATCACCTTGATGCCGGTTTCCAGCAGTTCTTGCGAAGGCGACAGCTCGTCATAAGCGGGGGCCTTGCGGTGGATGGGGGCGGTTTGCGTCAGGTCCACGGGGCCACGCTCGTCGATGGGCGCGCCCAGCACGTCCATGATGCGACCCAGGGTAGCCGGGCCCACGGGCACGGTGATCTGGGCGTTGGTGTTGTACACCTCGTTGCCACGACGCAGGCCGTCGGAAGAACCCAGCGCAATGGTACGGACGATGCCGTCACCCAGCTGTTGTTGCACTTCCAGGGTCAGCGCGGAGCCTTCCATCTTCAGGGCGTCGTACACCTTGGGCATCTGGTCGCGGGGAAATTCCACGTCCACCACGGCGCCGATACACTGAACGATCTTGCCCACTGTTTGCGTGTCAGCCATTTTTCGTTCCTTCAATCAATTCAAAATCTGCGTGAATCAAACCGCGGCCGCACCGGCGACGATTTCGGACAGTTCCTTCGTGATGGCAGCCTGGCGGGTCTTGTTGTAGACCAGCTTCAGTTCCTTGATCACGTTGCCTGCGTTGTCTGTTGCGGCCTTCATGGCCACCATGCGCGCGGATTGCTCCGACGCCATGTTCTCGGCCACGGCCTGATAGACCAACGCTTCGACGTAACGAACCATCAATTCATCGATCACCGCGACAGGGTCCGGCTCATAGATGTAATCCCACTGGTGCGTGGTTTCGGCTTCCAGCGCGCTCGCGTTCAGCGGCAGCAGCTGTTCGACCACGGGCTCCTGCTTCATCGTGTTGATGAAGCGGGTGAAGCACAGGTAGACCGCGCTCAACTCACCAGCCTGATAGGCATCCAGCAGCACCTTGACAGGGCCGATCAGCTTTTCCCGATGGGGGGTGTCCCCCATGCCGACCAAGCTCGACACCACGTTGGCGCCGATGCGGTTGAAAAAGCCTGCAGCCTTGTTGCCGATGGCGACGACGTCAGCCTTGGTGCCGCTACCTTCGAGCTCCTTGAGCTTGTTGGTCACAGCGCGCAGCACGTTGGTGTTCAAACCACCGCACAAGCCTTTGTCCGTGCTGACCACGATGAAGCCCACCTTCTTGCCACCGGTGTTGGTGACCATGAAGGGGTGGACGTACTCGGGGTTGGCATGAGCCAAGTTCGCCGCGATATTGCGCACCTTTTCAGCGTAAGGACGGGCCGCACGCATGCGGTCCTGCGCCTTGCGCATCTTCGAAGCCGCGACCATTTCCATGGCCTTGGTGATCTTCTTGGTGTTCTCGACGCTCTTGATCTTGCCGCGTATTTCCTTGCCTGCCGCCATGGCGTGCTCCTATTTAGGCGAAGGTCTTCTTGAACGCGACGATGGCCGATTGCAGTTCGGCTTCAGCGTCCTTGTCCAGGGCCTTCGAGGCTTCGATCTTGCTCAGCAGCGCAGCGTGGCTGGTCTTCAGGAACTGGTGCAGACCAGCTTCGAAGGCCAGGATCTTCTTGACGTCCACGTCGTCCATGAAACCCTTGTTCACGGCGAACAGCGTGGCACCCATCAGGGAGATCGGCAGCGGGGTGTACTGAGCCTGCTTGAGCAGTTCGGTCACGCGGGCACCGCGGTCCAGCTGCTTGCGGGTAGCGGCGTCCAGATCGGAAGCGAACTGCGCGAACGCAGCCAGTTCACGGTACTGCGCCAGGTCGGTACGGATACCGCCAGACAGACCCTTGATGATCTTGG
>JACPOH010000330.1 GCA_016185075.1 Aquabacterium sp.
ACGCCGTCGCCGCCGCAAGCCAGCGGGTGAGGGCGGGGCAGGGTCGGCCTCCGCGGGCGGGGGCTCGGAGTGAGTCTGGCCCCAGGCCAGTCTGCGCGAGCTGCCTTGTCGGCGGTACCCAGGCAGCGTGCCTTCATCGGCCTCGGGGGTAATCTGGGGGACGTGCAAGTGCGCCTTCGCGCCGCCGTGGCGGGGCTCAGGAGCCTGCCGGGTACGCAAGTCGAGGCCGTGTCATCGCTGTACCGCACGCTGCCGGTCGAATCCTCCGGGCCGGATTACCTCAACGCTGTGGCGGTGTTGCAGTCCTGCCTCGGGCCACGCGAGTTGTTGCGCGCCCTGCATGCCCTGGAGCACACCCACGACCGCGAGCGCCCCTACCAGAACGCCCCTCGCACGCTCGATCTGGACCTGCTGGACTACGGTGGCCACCGCTGTCACGGCCCCTTTCTGACCTTGCCGCACCCGCGAATGATGAAGCGTGCCTTTGTGCTGGAGCCTCTCGTGGAGGTCCTGGCCAGACTGCCGGCGCCCACGGCCCTGAAACTGCCTGACGCCGCCACCCGCCAGACCTTGGCCCATCAGCAGGGCATTGCCTGGCTGGCCTCGCCAGCGTGGGCGGATCTGAGGGATGGCTCTGGTGATCATCCACGCCCAGATCGCTCCGTTTGAGTTCCCAGATGCCCGTTGAGACGGGGTGCGGAGCCCATTCGGGCCAAGATTTGGGCCAATTTCCAGCTGAAATGGTTTTTGGAGCTGGAATATTGAGCAAAACCGGGGTAGAATCTCAGGCTTTGTTGGTGGGGCTTCGTTGCATGTTTGCAAAGAAGTCCACCGGTGGTGAAACCTTTGGGTTTCAGCCAGCGAGCGTTTTGAGCAGCGCCGTGCACACCGAGACCGGTCAACCCGTTTTCGTCCGCGAATTCCGGACGTGGAACACGGGAACGGGCCCAGACCCTGGTGGCCGTGAGCAAACCCTCAACGGGTTTTGTGCAGCAAACTTGAAGCAATCAACCGGTGGCCATGCGGCAGCCCTGTGAATGCATTCAATCTGAAAGCGAACCTGTAATGACGACCATCCGTGTCAAGGAAAACGAGCCGTTCGACGTGGCCCTGCGCCGCTTCAAGCGCACCATTGAAAAGCTGGGTCTGCTGACCGAACTGCGCGCCCGCGAGTTCTACGAAAAGCCCACCGCCGAGCGCAAGCGCAAGAAGGCTGCTGCCGTCAAGCGTCACTACAAGCGCGTGCGCAGCATGCAGCTGCCCAAGAAGCTGTACTGATTCGCTTCTTGCTGTCTCACCCGCACCATGCGCTGATCGCGCTGTAGCCGGGTCGGCACCAAAGCCCGCGCGGGGACGCCCATGCGGGCTTTTGCTTTTTCCCTGACATTTTTCTGACCGAGCTGACACCATGAGCCTCAAAGACCGCATCACCGAAGACATGAAGAGCGCCATGCGCGCCAAGGAAGCCGAGCGCCTGGGCACCATCCGCATGCTGCTGGCCGCGATGAAGCAAAAGGAAGTTGACGAGCGTGTGGAGCTGGATGACACCCTGATCGTCGCCATCGTCGACAAGCTGATCAAGCAGCGCAAGGACGCCGCCCAGCAGTACGAGGCCGGTGGCCGTCAGGACCTGGCCGATAAGGAAAAGTCCGAGATCGTCGTGCTGGAAGCCTACCTGCCCAAGCGCCTGAGCGCCGATGAAGTCACCGCTGCCGTCAAGGCCATCGTGGCCGAGCTGGGTGCATCCGGCCCCGGTGACATGGGCAAGGTCATGGGTGCGGTCAAACAGCGCCTGGCAGGCCAAGCCGACATGGGCATGGTTTCTGCTGCCGTGAAGGCTGCGCTGGCCGGCTGATCGCCACGCTTCACGGCGTTTGCCTGATACTTCCTCCTCCATCAAACAGGGTCCACCATGAGCAATTCCGTGTCGCTGCAGCCCATTGCTGAAGATGTCTACGCCGCACCCCAACTGACGCCCGAGGCCATGGCCGCCGCGGCCGAGGCGGGCTTCAAGGCCGTCATCAACAACCGCCCCGACATGGAGGGGGGACCTGATCAGCCCACCAGCGCAGCCATCGAGGCCGCGGCCAAGGCGGCCGGGCTGGCGTACGCCTACCTGCCGGTTCAGGGAGGCTACCAGTCACCCGAGGAAATCGCCCAGTGCGCGGCCCTGCTCAAAAGCCTGCCGCGTCCCTTGCTGATGTTCTGCCGCAGCGGTGCGCGCTCGACCAGGCTGTACATGCAGGCCGTGGCCCTCGGCGAATGAGGGCGCGTTCATGCAAAGCTACATCCGCTTGATGGATGCGGTGTCGCGCTGGTGTGGCGTGCTCGCGTCCTGGGCCTTGCTGGCCGCCTGCCTGATCAGCGCGGGCAACGCATCGTTGCGCTATGCCTTCAACATCGGCTCGAACGCCTGGCTGGAGGTGCAGTGGTACCTGTTCGGCATGGCCGTCTTCGCCGGTGCGCCCATGCTGCTCAAGCTCAACGAGCACGTGCGCGTGGACGTGGTCTACGGTGGGCTCAAGCCCCGCACCAAAGCCTGGATTGACCTGCTGGGCATCGCGCTGGTGCTGCTGCCGATGTGTGCTGTCGTGGTGCACATGGCCTGGCCCTTCGTGGTGGAAGCTTACGTGGAACATGAGACCTCGCCCAGTGCGGGCGGCCTGATTCGCTGGCAGATCAAGCTGGCGATCCCGCTGGGTTTTGGTCTGGTCGGTCTGCAAGGGCTGGCCGAGCTGTTCAAACGCATCGGGTTCCTGCGCGGCACATCCCACCTCGACCTGCATTACGAGAGGCCGCTGCAATGATCGAGATGCAACATCTGGCGCCGATCATGTTCGGCTCGCTGGTGCTGGCCATGCTGGTGGGCTTCCCGGTGGCATTCACGCTCGGGGGCCTGGGGCTGGGCTTTGGCTACTACGCGGTCTCGCAAGGCTTCTTCCCGGAAGCCTTCATGTCCAACCTGCCGCTGCGCTTGTTTGGCATCGTCTCCAACGAGCTGCTGCTGTCCATTCCCTTCTTCACCTTCATGGGCGCCATCCTCGAGCGCTGCGGCCTCGCAGAAGACCTGCTTGAGGGCACGGGGCAGTTGTTCGGCAGCAAACCGGGCGGTCTGGGTTTCGCCGTGATCATCGTGGGCGCCATCCTGGGGGCCATCACCGGCACGGTGGCCGCCAGCGTGATCGCCATGGGCGTCATTTCGCTGCCGGTGATGATGCCACAGGCGTGATCGCCGCCTCGGGCACGATCACGCAGCTCATCCCACCTTCCTTGGTGCTGGTGGTGCTGGCAGACCAGCTGGGCCGCTCCGTCGGGGACATGTACCGTGGCGCCATCGGTCCGTCCATCCTGCAGACGGGCATCTTCCTGCTCTACACCCTGGGCGTGGCGATCCTGAAACCACATTGGGTGCCACCGCTGCCTGAAGACGCCCGTACCGAACGAGGCTGGACCCTGGTCAGGCGCGTGATGTGGGGCATGCTGCCTTCGGTGGTGCTGATTTTCCTGGTGCTGGGCACGCTTTTCATGGGGCTGGCCACGCCCACCGAGGCCGGCGCCTTGGGGGCCATCGGTGGCATGGTGCTGGCGGCCTTGCACAAGCGCCTGACGCCGTCGCTGATCTGGCAGGCCATGGACTCGACCATGCGTGTCACCGCGATGGTGATCTTCATCCTGCTGGGCTCCAGCGTGTTCTCGCTGGTGTTCCAGGGCGTGGACGGCAGCAAGTGGATCGAGCACATGCTCACCAGCTTGCCGGGCGGCCCCGTGGGCTTCCTGATTGTGGTGAACATCTTCGTGTTCTTCCTGGCCTTCTTCCTGGATTTCTTCGAGATCGCCTTCATCATCGTGCCGCTGTTGGCGCCGGTGGCCGACAAGCTGGGCATCAACCTGGTGTGGTTTGGCGTGCTCTTGTGCGTGAACATGCAGACCAGCTTCATGCACCCGCCATTCGGTTTTGCGCTGTTCTACCTGCGGGGCATTGCCGACCAGATCTTCAAGACGGGGGCCATCAAGGAGCCCATCCAGTCCAAGGACATCTACCTCGGCGCCATTCCCTGGTTGCTGATGCAGCTGTCCCTGGTGGCCGTGGTGATTTTCTGGCCCGAGTCGGTCACCTACTGGCTGGACAAGGAGCAGAGCGTCAACGTGGACGACGTCAAGATCGAGATGAAGATCGAAGACACGGCTGCGCCTGACGGGGCCGCTTCGGCAGCCAGTGCCGTTGAGGTCCCCATGCTGGA
>JACPOH010000331.1 GCA_016185075.1 Aquabacterium sp.
GGAGGAGGAGTCGCAGACATTCATCGAAGTCATGACTCCTGGAGACCATAAACTGGTCACCGCGATCGAAGTGTTGTCTCCCAGCAACAAACGCGGTCCGGGAGCGAGCGATTATTTCAAAAAGCGGCAAGAGTACCTGGCCAGCAGCGCCCATTATTTGGAGATCGACTTCCTCCGGATCGGCGAGCAGTTTCGCGTTCGGAGCACGCTGCCATCCACGCCTTACTTTGTGTTTCTCAGCCGTGCAGACCAGCGGCCGAGAGTCGAGGTTTGGCCGATCGCGATGGAAGCTCGATTGCCAATCGTTCCCGTCCCCTTGTTGCCGGAAGATGCGGATGTTTCGCTCGACCTCCAATTGGCTGTGGATGCCGTCCATGATGTTTTCGGATACGACGCCGTGGTGAATTACCGCAAGCCTCCCACGGTTCCGCTCGACTCAGCACAATCTCAATGGGCGGATGACCGCCTGAAACAATCCGGCGCAAGGTGATTTGCCCGGGCTCCAAACTTCAATGGGAGCAACTGACATGACCGACGTTCAACAACGCATTGACGACCTGGTTAAGGGCCATCGCGTCGTGCTGTTCATGAAGGGCAACGCCCAGTTCCCGCAATGTGGTTTCTCGGGCCGCGCCGTTCAGATCCTCAAGGCGTGTGGCGTGACCGAGCTCAAGACGGTCAACGTGCTGGAAGACTAGGAAATCCGCCAGGGCATCAAGGAATACGCCAACTGGCCCACGATCCCCCAGCTCTACATCAACGGCGAATTCATCGGCGGCTCCGACATCATGATGGAGATGTACCAGGCCGGCGAACTGCAACAGACCTTGGCTGCCGGCCAGTGACCTGCCTGTGAGCGAGCCCTCGCGCCCCGCCCGGCTGATCATCGGCATCACCGGTGCCAGCGGCGCCGTCTACGGCGTCCGGCTGCTGGAACGCGCCCGCGCCCTGGGCGTGCAGACACACCTCGTGGCCACGCCGGCCGGCATCCTCAACGTCCACCACGAGCTGGGCCTGGACCGTGGCACGCTGGAGGCGCTCGCCACCCAGGCCCATGCGCCCGGCGATGTGGGCGCGTGCATCGCCAGTGGCAGCTTCATGACCGACGCGATGGTCATCGCGCCCTGCTCCATGAAGACGCTGGCCGCCGTGGCGCACGGCATGGGTGACAACCTGCTCACCCGCGCCGCGGACGTCACCCTCAAGGAGCGCCGCCGCCTGGTGCTGATGGTGCGCGAAACCCCCTTCAACCTCGCTCACCTGCGCAACATGACGGCCGTGACCGAGATGGGCGGCATCATCTTCCCGCCCCTGCCGGCCTTCTACCACCGGCCCCAAAGCATCGACGAACTGGTCAACGACACGGTCGAGCGGGTGCTGGCCATGGTCCACATCCGGCAGGCACAACCCCAGCAATGGGAGGGCCTGTGAGCTTGTTCACGCAGACGGCCCGCTGATGCACCAGGCTGGCCCATCTGTGGATGGATACTGCATCCATGGCGCGTGCACCTGCCGTAACGTGCTGCATCTGAACCAGCTTGAACACGATGCCCACCAAGCGACGCGCCGCAAGCCTGCTCAGTGTGCTGGGCTTGTTGCAGCCCGCCCTGAGCCACGCACAGGCCAGATTGGCCGGTGATGCCGCCATCGGCCAGAGGCTTTACCAGACCTACTGCACACGCTGCCATGCCGTGGACGAGAACAAGATCGGCCCGGCGCACCGAGGCGTTTACGGCCGCTTGGCAGGCAGCGGGCCTGGCTACGAGTACTCCACGGGTCTGAGCTACGCCGACTTTGTCTGGAACGAGCGCACGCTCGACCTGTGGCTGAAAGACCCGTCGGCCATGGTGCCCTGGCAGCAGATGGACTTTCAGGTGCCCGACCCGCGCGAACGGGCTCACCTCATCGCCTACCTGAAAACGCTCAAGTGATCAGCGGCGCGCTGCCGTGCCTGCATCGGCCACCTGCGTGCCCACGCCATCCGACAACTGCCAGGCACGGCGCGCCGCCGTGACCATGTTCGGATACTCCGGGCGCCCACGGCTGCCGTTGTAGCGCCCCAGGGCCATGAAGAGGTTGCCCTTCTCGACGTCCAGGTAGTGGCGCAGGATCACGCAACCGAAACGCAGATTGGTCTGCATGTTGAACAGGCTGCTCGCATCGCCATTGCCGATGGTGCGTGACCAGAATGGCATGACCTGCATGTAACCACGCGCACCGACGGGCGAGATGGCGTACTTGCGGAAACCGCTTTCCACCTGGATCAGCCCCATGACCAGGCTGGGGTCCAGACCCGCACGCTTGGATTCATAGCAAACGGTCTGCAGGAACTCGCGGCGCACCAGGTCTTCGGGCTTGCGTTTGGCTAGCTTGGCTTCCAACCCGAAGGCCCACGATTCGCACTGCTGGCGCTGGCCCGCGTCGGCAAACACCAGCGCGGGTGCAGCGCCATTGCCCACAGCCGCAGACAGCGCGGTGCGCACGGCGTCCGCCAGCGGTTCTTCGACCTGGGCGCCGGCGAGGGAAACGGCAGGCGCCATCAAGCCCGCCAGCAGCCCGAGGCCTGCCAGCGCGCCAGTCAAAGAAGTGGTCCTGCGGTGCGACAACATGACCTTCAACCTTACCCCATGTCGATGTCAGGCAGTCAGGCGATTTGCAGGCGCGACAGCACGTGATTGAGGACTTCCGTCACGGCAATCTTGCTGGCGGCGGCATCCTGGCGGCCCTGGTACTCGGCCAGGCCCTCTTTCAGGCCCTTGTCACCCAGCACCACGCGGTGCGGCACACCAATGAGTTCCCAGTCGGCAAACATGGCACCGGGGCGCTCGCCACGGTCGTCCAGGATCACGTCCACGCCCTTGGCCAGCAGTTCGCCGTGCAGCTTGTCGGCCGCCGCCTTGACGTCTTCCGAGCGGTCATAGCCCACCGGGCAGATCACCACCGTGAACGGCGCGATGGCGTCCGGCCAGATGATGCCGCGCTCGTCGTGCTTTTGCTCGATGGCGGCGCCCAGGATGCGGGTCACACCAATGCCGTAGCAGCCCATCTCGAAGTGCTTGGGCTTGCCGTCCACGTCCAGGAAGGTCGCGTTCATGGCCTTGGAGTACTTGGTGCCCAGGTAGAACACGTGGCCCACTTCGATGCCGCGCTGGATGGCCAGCACGCCCTTGCCGTCCGGCGAGGGGTCCCCTTCCACCACATTGCGGATGTCGGCCACCAGATCGGGCTCGGGCAGGTCACGGCCCCAGTTCACACCCCGGATGTGGAAGCCTTCTTCATTGGCGCCGCAAACGAAATCGGCCATGTTGGCCACGGTGCGGTCGGCGATGACCTTCACGGGCTTGAGCAGCTTGACGGGGCCCAGGTAGCCGGGCTTGCAGCCGAAGTGCTCGATGATTTCCTTTTCGGTGGCAAAACGGAAGCCCGCCTTCAGGCCCTCCACCTTGCCCGCCTTGACCTCATTGAGGTCATGATCACCACGCACC
>JACPOH010000332.1 GCA_016185075.1 Aquabacterium sp.
CACCCCATCTGTTCGTGTTGCTGCCGTGATCCCACCGTCATTCATTCAGGACCTGCTGGCCCGCACCGACATCGCCGATCTGGTCGGCCGCTATGTCACCCTGAAGAAGGCCGGGATCAACTTCAAGGGTCTGTGCCCTTTCCACGGCGAAAAGTCGCCCAGCTTCATCGTCTCGCCCTCGCGCCAGACCTACCACTGCTTTGGTTGCGGTGTGCACGGCAATGCGGTCGGCTTCCTGATGGAATACGGCGGCATGGGCTTTGTCGATGCCGTCAAGGACCTGGCCCAGATGCAGGGCATGCAGGTGCCCGACGACAACATCCGGCCCGAAGAGCGCGAGCGCCAGAAGCAGATCAAGGAAAAGCAGGTCTCGCTGACCGATGTGATGGCCAAGGCGGCCCAGCACTGGAAGCAGCAACTCAAGAAAACGCCCCGGGCGGTCAATTATCTCAAGGGGCGCGGGCTCACCGGTGAGGTCGCGGCGCGGTTCGCGCTGGGTTACGCGCCCGACAGCTGGCGCGGGCTGGCCAGCGTCTTCCCCAAATACGACGACCCGCTGCTGGTGGAGTCCGGCCTGGTCATCGCCCACGACCCCGAGCCCGGCGAGGCCGAAGGCACGCGCTATGACCGCTTTCGTGACCGCATCATGTTCCCAATACGCAACCCTCAGGGCGACGTCATTGGCTTCGGCGGGCGCGTGCTGGACAAGGGCGAGCCCAAGTACCTGAACTCGCCTGAGACCCCGGTCTTCATCAAAGGCCGCGAGCTGTATGGCCTGTACGAAGGCCGAGCCGCCTTGCGCAACAAGGGCTATGCCATCGTCACCGAAGGCTACATGGACGTGGTGGCCCTTGCCCAATGGGGTTTTGGCAACGCGGTGGCTACCCTGGGCACGGCCTGCACGGCCGACCATGCGCAAAAGCTGTTCAGGTTCACCGACCAGGTCGTGTTCAGCTTCGACGGCGATGCCGCAGGGCGCCGTGCTGCCGGGCGAGCCCTGGAAGCCACCCTCCCCTACGCCACCGATACCCGCCGCATCAGCTTCCTGTTTTTGCCCGCGGAGCACGACCCGGACAGCTACATCCGCGAGTTCGGCGCCGAAGCCTTCGAGCAGTGCATCAAGCAGGCGGTGCCACTGTCGCGCCAGGTGCTGGAACACGCGGCTGCCGACTGCGACATGGAGAGCGCCGAAGGGCGTGCGCGCCTGCTCGTACAGGCCATCCCGCTGATCGCGCAGTTTCCCGAGGGCGCCTTGCAGGGACTCGTGGCCGACGACCTGGCGCAGATGGCCCGCACCTCGCCCGATGAGGTGCGCCGCCGCCTGGCCGAGCATCTGCAAAAGGTCCGCCAGCAGCATGCGGGGCGGGATCGCCGCGCGACAGGTGGCGGGGGCAGTGGCATGGGTGGCGCCCAGCATCCCCGCTCGGGAGATGCGTCGTCGGAATGGGATGGCAACTTTGGCGACATCCCGGCCTTCGAGCCCGATGGCAGCGGCAGCGAAGACTGGAGCCAGACTGGCGGTGGCAGCGCTGCGTACGGTGAGTACGAGCACCCCGCTGCGGCCAACCAGGGCTGGCAGTGGCAAGGCGGCTACAAACAGGGTGGTGGCCAGCGCCGCGACGGCAAACCCTGGAAGCCCTGGAAAGGCGGCGGCGGATCGCGTTGGCAAAGCCGCGGCAGCCCGGTCGAGCAACGGCCCCTGCCGCAAGCCGCCACGCCGCTGGACCGCATCGTGTGGGTGCTGGTGTGCCACAGCGAGTTCTGGGAACAACTGCCCAGCGCCACGCACGATCTGCTGTGCGACCAGCCGGCGCCCTACGGCGAGTTCTTCCGCTGGCTGGACCGCATGCTGCTGGACCAGGGGCTGCTGCCCGCCGAAACCTTGTTGCAACTCATGCGGGGCGATGCGCCCGACCCGGAGCACCCTGAGGAAACCGGGCACTTCCAGCCGCTGGCCAAACGCATCGCCCAGTTTGTGGATGTGCCGGACAACAAGGACACCGTGGCGCACCTGATGAACCTGATCCGCCCCATCGAACTGGTGGCCTTGCGGGAAGAACTGGATTTGCTGCTGCAGTCTGGAGAACTGTCGGAGGCAGCGGAGGCGCGCAAACTGGAACTCCTGCGCATCACCAGAGACATGAAACTTGAAATCAGCCAGAACCGCCCTATCTCCGGATGAGGTTTTGAGCGGCGGGCCTGAGTATCCAGACAGGCCATTTGGCAACATTTTTGACGACCCCCTTCCGTTGCGCGATAATGGAAGGTTCGATAAGCACCCAGAATTCTCTTTCGAGGAAGCGCATGACCGCGAAAAAAACCGCGAAAAAAGCTGAAACAGCGGCGACGCAAGCCGACGAGACCGACAAGAAGGTCAAGACCCGCGCCGCCAAGGCCAAGGGCGCTGATACGGCTGAAGTCGCTGCACCTGCCGAGCCCAAGAAGCGCGGTCGCAAGCCCAAGGCCGCTGCCGAAGCCGCGCCTGCTGCCAAGAAAGAGGCCGCCAAGAAGGCCAGTTTCGACGAAGACGATGTGGGTGACATCGAGGCTGACGTCGAAGCCGATCTGGAATTGGGCGAAGCCGAAGCTGGGGATGCCGAGGGCGGCGAAGACAAGCCCAAGGCCAAGCCGCTGCGCATGAAGGTGTCGCGCGCCAAGGAGCGCGCCCTGATGCGTGAGTTCGGCATCGACGACACCACGCTCACCGAAGACGAAGTCAACAAGCGCCGTCAGGACCTGAAGACCCTGATCAAGCTGGGCAAGACCCGTGGCTTCCTGACGCACCAGGAAATCAACGACCACCTGCCCGAAAAGCTGGTTGAAAACGAAATCCTCGAGGCCATCATTTCCATGTTGAACGACATGGGGGTGGCGGTGTACGAGCAGGCGCCTGACGCCGCCACGCTGCTGATTTCCAACAGCGCACAATCCACGGCCACCGAAGAAGAAGCCGAAGAAGCCGCTGAAGCCGCCCTGTCCACCGTGGACTCGGAGTTCGGCCGCACGACCGACCCCGTTCGCATGTACATGCGCGAAATGGGCACCGTCGAGCTGCTGACGCGCGAAGGCGAAATCGAAATTGCCAAGCGCATCTAAGGTGGCCTGCAGGCCATGATGCTGGCCATCTCGGCTTCGCCCACCACCATTGCCGAGATCCTCTCGCTGGCCGACAAGATCCGCGCAGGTGAGCTGCCCATCTCCGACGTCGTGGACGGCTTCGTGGCCGAAGACGAGGCCGACGACTATGTGGCCGAAGAAGACTTCGACGAGTTCGATGAGGATGAGGACGACGACGGCAACGGCGGCT
Organism: Aquabacterium sp.; assembly: GCA_016185075.1. Classification (GTDB taxonomy): domain Bacteria; phylum Pseudomonadota; class Gammaproteobacteria; order Burkholderiales; family Burkholderiaceae_C; genus Aquabacterium. The sequence continues at coordinate 3,308 of JACPOH010000332.1, forward strand.
CCAAGGCCTTGACCAAGAAGCTCGAAGAAATGAAGAACCAGGCCATGACGAAGTTCGACGCCCTGCGCGCCAACTTCGACAAGATGGCCAAGTCCTTCGAAAAGGATGGCTACAAGTCCAATCCATACAACAAGGCCCAGGAAGCCATCAGCCAGGAGTTGATGACCATCCGCTTCACGGTCAAGACCATCGAGCGCCTGTGCGACGTGCTGCGCTCGCAGGTGGATGACGTGCGCCGCTATGAGCGTGAACTGCGCAAGATCGTGGTCGACAAGTGCGGCATGGGCCAGGACCAGTTCATCAAGTCCTTCCCGCCCAACATCCTGAACCTGGACTGGGCTGTCAAGGAATCCCAAGCCGGCAAGCCCTACAGCGCCGTCATGGGCCGCAGCCTGCCTGCCATCCAGGAATTGCAGCAAAAGCTGATCGACCTGCAGGCCAAGGCCGTCGTGCCCATCGAAGACCTGAAGTCGATCAACAAGCGCATGAACGA
>JACPOH010000333.1 GCA_016185075.1 Aquabacterium sp.
GCGAACGCAGTTCGCGGCGGGAGTTTCCCAGCGCAAGCTCGCCGCGCGCACCGCAGAGCAGTCCCGCGCAGCGGGACCGTCACCGTCTGAGCCCGGCGCCCGCCGACTCATCCGCACCCTGCGGTGCACCGACAAAGCGCCTCAGCCCAGGCAGGCTAACCACCCGGGCCACCCGCGACAAGGTCAACGACCCAACGGCGAGCCCCAAGCCGTATCCGCCACCACACCCAGCCACACCGTCAGCCCTAACCAGTGGTTGAGCCTGAAGGCCTTGAAGCAATCCTCACGCACACGGCCCTTGATCAACCAGCCATGCCACAGCGCCTGCCCTGCAGCCACCGCCAATGACAGCTCATAAAACACACCACGCCCGCTGAGCTGCCCCACGTGGTACCAGCAAGCCAGGCACACGGCATAAAAGCCCATCACCCCGATCACATCGAAACGCCCCAGCGTGATCGCCGAGGTGCGGATGCCGATCTTGAGGTCGTCATTGCGGTCCACCATGGCGTACTCGGTGTCATAAGCCAGCACCCAGGCCAGGTTGCCCGCCATCAACCACCACACCACTGGCGGCACCTGCTGCTGGATGGCCGCAAACGCCATCGGGATCCCGAAGCTGAAGGCCACGCCCAGCACCGCCTGTGGCATCGAAAAGAAGCGCTTGGTGAATGGGTAAATGATGGTGACCGCCAGCGCGCCAAACGACATGGCGATGGTCTGGGCATTGGTGGTGAGCACCAGCGCGAACGCGATCAAGGCCAACACCGCGCCCACGGCCAGAGCCTCCTTCACGGACAGCCGCCCGCTGGTGATGGGGCGTTGCGCGGTGCGCTGCACGTGCAGATCGAAATCCTTGTCCGCCACATCGTTGACGGCGCAGCCCGCGCTGCGCATCAGGATCGTGCCCAGCGTGAACACCGTCAGCAGGTGCCAGCCCGGAAACCCGCCAGCCGCCAGCCACAGGGCCACGTACGTGGGCCACAACAGCAGCAGCCAGCCCTGAGGCCGGTTCCAGCGAATGAGATCAAGGTAGAGCGACCAGCGGTCGCGCAAGGTCAAGGTAGTCACAGGCATCATTATCGCGACACCGCCCGGCGTTTACCCGCAAGCGGCATCAATCTGTCATCCAATCGGACTATGCTGGCTGCGCCGTGCCCACGTGCACATGCCAGACCGCTCGACCATGAAGACACTGATGATGTACGAACGCCTCGTCCCGCTGGACCGAGAACAGCACCGCACGCTGCGCATCCACCAGGGCGCAAACCGCCTGGGCTTCGCTCGCGACACCAACTCCATGCTGCTGGCCGCCTCCGAATTGCCACTCGCCGCCTTGGACTACCCCTGCGTGTTCGTGCAGGCCGATGCAGGCCACACGCTGGTGTCCATCGTGGGCCTGCGCGACAAGGAAAATCTGATGATCGAAGCCGATGGCAGTTGGGCCGAGCAGCACTATGTGCCGGCTTTCGTGCGACGCTACCCCTTCGTGCTGGCCGAGCAACCCGGGCAGGACCAGATGACCGTCTGCCTGGATGAGGCCTTTGATGGCCTGGACCAGATACAAGGTGAAGCCCTGTTTGACGCCCAGGGCGAGGCCACCCCTTATTTGCAGCAGCTGCAGCAGTTCCTGCTGTCGTACCACCAGGACATGCTGGCCACCGGCCGTTTCGCCCAGCATCTGGCCGATCTCGGCCTGCTGGTGGAGCGCAGCATCGATTGCCAGATCAATGGCGAGCGCCTGACGCTCAATGGCTTCAAGGTGGTGGACGAGGCCAAACTGCGCGCCCTGCCGCCGGACACCGTGCAATCCTTGTTCGCATCGGGCGCGCTGGGCTGGGTGCACGCCCATCTGCTGTCGCTCAACAACGTGAACAAGCTCGGCGCACGGCTGGGCCACAAGCTGCTGGCCGCCGCGAGCGTGCCGCCCTCTTCCACCACGCACTGAACGCCGCCGTCTCAGGGCACCGGCTTACGGTGCCTGAGGTGCCGGGCTGGCGTCACGCGCATTGGTCGCGTTGGCCGTGACCATGGATGCGTCGGCCTGCCAGCCCCCACCCAGCGCCTTGTACACGCTGATGTGCGCCTGCTGACGCGCCAACTGCGCCGCGATCAGGGCCTGCTGCGCGGAGAACAGCGCGCGCTGGGCATCCAGCAGATCCAGCTGGCTGGCCACGCCGCTGTCGTAACGCAAGGTCGACAGACGCAGGCGCGCCGCTTCAGCCTGTGCCTGGGCCAGTTGCGCCTGCGCCTGCTCGGCGTAGGTGCGGCGGGCCACCAGGGCATCGGCCACTTCCTTGAACGCGGTCTGAATGGCCTTGTCGTACTGTGCGACGGCGATGTCACGCTTGACCTTCGCCACGTCCACACCCGCCGCGGCCCGGCCCGCATCAAAGATGGGGAGTGTCACTGACGGCGAAAAGCTCCAGGCGTTGCGACCATCGTCAAACAAGCCCGACAGCGAATCGCTGACCACACCGGCGCTGGCCGTCAGGCTGATACGCGGGAAGCGGGCCGCACGGGCTGCACCGATGTTGGCGTTGGCGCCGATCAGCTGCTGCTCGGCCTGCGCGATGTCAGGGCGCTGCAGCAGCACCTCGGACGACAAGCCCACAGGCAGCTCGCTCAGATCAGGCCAGAGCGTGGCCAGCACGGTCTGGGCAGCGGCCTGGCTGTCCTTGCTCGCGGCAGCAGCCTGCATGCTGCTGGCATCGGGCCCAGGCGGCAGCAAATCGGCCGGCGCTGTGCGGCCCAGCAGCAGGTTCAAGGCATTGAGGTCCTGCGCCCATTGGCGTTGCGCCTGGGCACGCGTCACGCGCGCGGCTTCAAGCAGGGATTGCGCCGAACGCAGATCCAGCTCGTTGAGCACGCCGCTGTCGAACTTCAACTGTTGCAGCTTGAATGAGTCCTGGCGCGTGGTGAGCGTCTGTTCGGCCAGAGCCAGTTGCCAGCGGTCGGCCCACAAGGCGTAGTAAGCATTGGCCACCGAGGCCACCAGGCTGATGTGCACCGTCTTGCGGGCCTCTTCAGAGGCCACCACCTGCGCGGCGGCGGCTTCGCTCAAGGCCTTGACACGGCCGAACAGGTCCAGCTCGAAGGCCGAGACCGTGACGCCGCCGGTCACCGTGGTGCTCAGGGGATATGGCGGCGCGCTTGAGGGCTGGCGCGTACCGCTGACACTGCCATTGAGGGTCGGGAAGCGGTCGGCGCTCTGGATCTGGTACGCCGCACGCAACTGGTCGATATTGAGCACCGCCACACGCAGGTCGCGGTTATTGTCCAGTGCCAGGCGGATCAGGCCTTGCAGACGTGTGTCCGGGAAGTACGTGGCCCAGGGGATGTCCGCCACGGCCTGGGCCGCCTGCACATCAGAGGCTGCACTGGCCGCGCCCTGTGGCAACTGAGCAGGCACCGCCATGGCGGGCCGCTCGTAAACCGGCACCATCGAGCAACCCGACATCAACAGCACGGCGCTGGCAACCAGGGTGCTCAGCAAGGCCGGGCGCTGGGCTGGGCGGGAGGGCTTGAATGGCTTAGTCATGTTGAGACTCCGCTGCGGTTTGAGCAGCTTCAGCACGCGGGGGCTTGGCCGGGAAGAAGCGGCGCACCACCACGAAGAACACGGGTACGAAGAACACGGCCAGCACGGTGGCCGCAATCATGCCGCTCATCACGCCCGTGCCGATGGCGCGCTGGCTGGCCGCGCCGGCACCGCTGGAGATCACCAGGGGCAGCACACCCAGGATGAAGGCCACCGAGGTCATGATGATCGGGCGGAAGCGCAGGTGACAGGCCTGCAAGGTGGCATCCAGCACGCTCATGCCCTTGCTTTGCAGTTCACGCGCGAACTCGATGATCAGGATGGCGTTCTTGGCGGACAAGCCGATGATGGTGATCAGGCCCACCTTGAAGAACACGTCGTTGGGCAGGTCACGCAGGTTGGCACCCAGCAGCGAGCCCAACACGCCCAGCGGCACCTGCACCACCACGCGTTGCAGACGTGCCTGGTTGGGAAAGTCGTTGATGTAGGACGAGCCCAATGCGGTGGACAGCGTCGAGCTGATCGCATCAAAGCTCACGCCCAGGGCATAGGCCTTCTCGCGGTCGATGTCCAACTGCACTTGCGGTGCGTCTTCCAGGCCGTCCGGGCGCAGGCCCGTCACCACCTTGCTTTCGCGCGCCATGCCGAGCAATTGGTTGCGTGCCGCCAGCAAGGCCTCGTGCCCCAGGCCGCCACGGTCCTGCAAGCGCAGGGCAAAACCGGTGGCGTTACCCAGCTCGCGGATCGGCGGCGGGTTCAGCGGGTAGATGAAGGCATCACGGATGCCCATCAGGGCACCGAAGGCACGCTTGGCCAGCGCTTGCGATGAATGCGCCTCGCCCTTGCGCTGGTCGAAGTCCTTCAGGGTGACGAAGCCCAGCGCCGCGTTCTGGCCGGTGCCCGAGAAGCTGAAGCCGACCACACCCACCACCGAAGCCACCTCGGGTTGCTTCATGAAGTAGTCCTCCACCTGCGCGATCACAGCCTCGGTGCGAGGTGTCGTGGCGCCGGGTGGCAGCTGCACGTTGACGATCAGGTTGCCCTGGTCTTCATTGGGCAGGAAGGCTGACGGCATGCGGACATACAACCAGCCCACCACGCCCACGATCAGCACGTACACGATCAACACGCGGCCACCACGGCGCACCAGCTTGGCGGCCCAGTTCTCGTAGCCATGCGTGGTCGAGGTGAAGAAGCGGTTGAACCAGCCGAAGAAGCCGCGCTTTTCGTGATGGTCTTGCGGCACAGACTTGAGCAAGGTGGCGCACAAGGCCGGCGTCAAGGACAAGGCCAGGAAGGCCGAGAACAGCATGGAGGCCACCATCGACAGCGAGAACTGGCGGTAGATGTTGCCCACCGAGCCGGCGAAGAAGGCCATCGGGATGAACACCGACACCAACACCACGGTGATGCCGATGATGGCCCCACTGATCTGGCCCATGGCTTTCTTCGTGGCCTCGTAAGGCGAGAGACCCTCTTGCGCCATCAGGCGCTCGACGTTTTCCACCACCACGATGGCATCGTCCACCAGGATGCCGATGGCCAGCACCATGCCGAACATGGTCAGCACGTTGATCGAGAAGCCCGCCACCGACATCACACCGAAGGTACCCAGCAGGGCCACGGGCACCACCAGCGTCGGGATCAGCGTGTAGCGGAAGTTCTGCAGGAACAGGTACATCACCAGGAAGACCAGCACCACGGCCTCCACCAGCGTCTCCACCACCTGGCTGATCGACACCTGGATGAAGCCCGAGGTGTCATACGGGAAGGAGTAGCTCACGCCCTGCGGGAAGTACTTCTGCAACTCGATCATGCGGGCCTTGACCAGCTTGGCCGATTCCAGCGCATTGCCCGTGGGCGAGAGCTGCACGGCCATGCCGACTGCCGGCTTGCCATTGAGGCGCGCATACGTGCCATAGGTCTGGCCACCCAGCTCAAGCCGGGCCACATCCTTGAGACGCACGGTGGAGCCATCCGGCTTGGCACGCAGCACGATGTTGGCAAACTGGTCGACGTTCTCGAGCTGGCCGCTGACCACCACGGTGGCGGTCATGGTCTGGTCGATCAGGTTGGGGCGCTCACCCAGAGCGCCTGCCGGCACCAGGCTGTTCTGCGACTTGATGGCCGCGTTCACCTCGGCCACGCTCAGGCCGTAAGACACGAGCTTGGCCGGGTCCACCCACACGCGCATGGCGCGCTCGGTGCCGTACAGCTGCACCTGACCGATGCCCTTGACGCGCTGCAGTTCCGGCAGGATGTTGCGCGAAGCGTAGTCACCCAGGGCCACCGGGTCGTACGCCGGGTTGGTGGACGACAGCATCACGAACAGCAGCACGTTGCTGCGCGACTTGTCGACCTTCACGCCTTGCTGCGTCACGGCAGCGGGCAGGCGCGGGGTGGCGCGCGACAGGCGGTTTTGCACGTCCACCTGGGCCAGATCGATGTTGGTGCCCGTCTCGAAGGTGACGGTGATCGAGCCCGTGCCGTTGGCCTGGCTGACCGACTCCACATAGGCGAGGCCGGGCGAACCGTTGAGTTCCTGCTCGATCACGCTGATGACGGATTCGTCCAGCGTCTTGGCCGAAGCACCGGGGTAAGTGGCACTGATGACCACGGACGGCGGCGCCACCGTGGGGTACTGCGCAATGGGCAGCTGGGTGATGGCCACCCCGCCGAACACCAGGATGAACAGCGCGATCACCCAGGCAAAGATGGGCCTGTCAATGAAGAAGCGTGGCATGGCGGCGCT
>JACPOH010000334.1 GCA_016185075.1 Aquabacterium sp.
AGATGAAGGCGTGAAAGCGACAGTCTGATCGCCGTCTGCGTGGCTTGGGGTAAACTGCCCAGCCATCGCGGGTGTCGTTCAATGGTAGGACTCTTGCTTCCCAAGCAAATAACGTGGGTTCGATTCCCATCACCCGCTCCAGATACGCAAAAGGCCGGTCACTGACCGGCCTTGTCGTTTGTGGCGATGGGGTGTTGGATGCGGTGTTTACCGGTCCAGCCCGCCCAGGCAGATGTACTTGGCTTCAACGTAGTCGTCCATGCCCTGGCGTGCGCCTTCGCGGCCAAGGCCCGACTGTTTGACGCCGCCAAATGGCACCTCGCAGGTCGAGATCAGCCCGGTGTTGACCCCCACCATGCCGTACTCCAGCCCCTCGCTGACCCGGAAGATGCGACCGACGTCGCGGCTGTAGAAGTAGCTGGCCAGGCCGAACTCGGTGTTGTTGGCCAGTTCAATGGCCTCCGCTTCGGTCTCGAACTTGAAGACGGGGGCTACCGGGCCAAAGATCTCTTCGCGGGCCATGCGCATGTCGGCTGACACATTGGACAGCACCGTGGGCTGGTAGAAGTGGCCGCCTGGGATGTCCACACGGGCGCCGCCGGTCACCACCTGGGCGCCCTTGGCCAGCGCATCGGCGACCAGGGTTTCAACCTTGGCCAGCGCCTCGGCTTCGATCAGCGGGCCCTGTGTCACGCCGGGCTCAAAACCGTTGCCCACCTTCATCTGCTTCACCTTCTCGGCCAGCTTGGCCACAAACGCGTCGTAGATGCCGGACTGGGCGTACAGGCGGTTGGCGCACACACAGGTCTGGCCGGCGTTGCGGTACTTGCTGATCATGGCGCCCTCGACGGCGGCGTCCAGGTCGGCGTCATTGAAGACGATGAAGGGCGCATTGCCGCCCAATTCCAACCCCAGCTTCTTGACCGTGGGGGCGCATTGCTGCATCAGGATGCGGCCGACTTCGGTGGAGCCGGTGAACGAGAGGTGGCGCACCGTGTCGCTGGCGCACAAGGCCTTGCCCACGGCAATCGACTGTGCCGCGTCGGCGGTGATGACGTTGAGCACCCCGGCCGGCATGCCCGCGCGCTGGGCCAGCTCCGCCACGGCCAGGGCCGACAGCGGCGTGGCTTCGGCCGGTTTGATCACCACCGGGCAACCGGCCGCCAGGGCCGGGGCCACCTTGCGGG
>JACPOH010000335.1 GCA_016185075.1 Aquabacterium sp.
CTGCGCGATGGCAACCAGGCCTTGTTCGAGCCCATGAACGGCGCGACCAAGTTGCGCATGTTCCAGCTGCTGGTGGAGATCGGCTTCAAGGAAATCGAAGTGGCTTTCCCGGCGGCTTCGCGCACGGACTTCGATTTCGTGCGGACCTTGATCGAGGGCGGGCACATTCCGGATGACGTCACCATCGAGGTGATCACGCAAGCGCGCGAGGACCTCATCCGCGAAACCTTCGAGGCCTTGCGCGGTGCCCCCAAGGCCATCGTGCACCTGTACAACGCCACTGCGCCGGCCTGGCGCCGCACCGTGTTCGGCATGAATCGTGACGAGGTCAGGCAGTTGGCTGTGCGCAGCACGACCTTGATCCGCCAGCTGGCCCGGGCCCAGACCGACACGCGCTGGACCTTCCAGTACAGCCCCGAGACCTTCAGCACGACCGAGCCAGACTTCGCCTTGGATGTGTGCAATGCCGTGATCGAGGCCTGGCAACCCACGGTCGATCAGCCCATGATCATCAACCTGCCCGCGACGGTGGAGGCCAGCACGCCCAATGTGTACGCGGACCAGATCGAATGGATGCACCGACGGCTCGCGCAGCGCGAGGCCGTGATCCTCAGCGTGCATCCGCACAACGACCGGGGCACCGCGGTGGCCGCCGCTGAACTGGCCGTGATGGCAGGCGCGCAACGCGTCGAGGGCTGCTTGTTCGGCAATGGCGAGCGCACCGGCAATGTGGACCTGGTGACCCTGGCCTTGAACCTCTACAGCCAGGGTATCAGCCCGGGGTTGGACTTCTCCAACCTGCCTGCGATCGCGCTCGCCGTGGAGCACTGCATCGCCTTGCCCGTGCACCCACGCCATCCGTATGCGGGCGACCTGGTCTTCACCGCGTTCTCGGGCTCGCATCAGGACGCCATCCGCAAGGGGCTGGCCGCGCAGCAGCCCGATGCCCCCTGGACGGTGCCCTATCTCCCCATCGACCCGCGCGATGTCGGGGCCAGTTACGAGGCCGTGATCCGGGTGAACAGCCAATCCGGCAAAGGCGGCATCACGTACTTGCTGGAGTCGGCTTATGGCCTGGTCATCCCGCGTCGGGCGCAGGTGGAGTTCAGCGCCAGCGTGCAGGCGGTGGCCGATGACACCGGGCGTGAACTGACGGCCGGTGCCTTGTGGGCCTTGTTCCAGGCCGAGTACCTGGCGGCGCCAGGCCCCTGGGCCTTGTTGCACCACCATGTGAGCGATGACCTGGGCCAGTGCCGCGTGGAGTTGCTGGTGCAGACCCCGCATGGCACCCGCCGTTTGCAAGGGCATGGCAATGGCCCGCTGGATGCAGCGTGGCAGGCGGTGCAGGGCTTGGGCTTGCCCGAGGGCGCACAGTGGCATGGCTTTGAAGAGCACGCCACGCGTGAAGGCTCAGACGCCACCGCGCTGGCCTGGGTGGAAGTAGGCGCGCCGGGCGTGGCTGGCAGTGTGTATGGCGCGGGGCGGCATCCGCACATCGTGAGCGCATCCGTGCTGGCCATGATGCAGGCGCTCAACCGCCTGGCGCTCAAGGCCGGCTGGTCTGCTGACGCAGAGATGGACCCAGACAAGGAGCGGGCAGCATGAGACGCGCATCCCATATGTCGGGTGTATGCCCGAGTTGCCAGCATGCCGGCCCCCTTTTGCGCCACGCCGTGCGCCCGAGTTGGTGGCGCGATGTACCGCAAGATGGCCGCCCACAGGTTCGCCGCGGGGACATCGTGCGCTGGCGTTGCACGGCCTGCAGCCAGACCCATTCCTGCCAGCCGGATTGGGCCTTGCCCGGCAAACGCCTGACCCGGGCGCTGGATGCCTGGGTAAGGCAAGCCCTGCAGGCGGGCCAGAGCGCACGGGCCGTGGCCCGTTGGTGCGGGGTCGATGAAAAGACCGTGCGAACCTGGGGTAACTCGGGCTGAACACCTGCACTGGACGGCAGCGTTCATTCTCGCTAACATACTGTATGCGCATACAGTATTGTGTTGCCTGATATGAACCTGCCTTTACCCCCTTTCCCTTCACCTGGTAGCGCCCGAGCCTTGCCGGAGCACGTGGCTCAGGCCGTGTGGCGTGGGGATGCCATGGGGCGGGTGGCCAGCACGGTCATCCCCAGTGGGCATGCCTTGCTGGATGCCGAATTGCCCGGCGGGGGCTGGCCTTGCCAGGCCATGACCGAGGTGCTGCTGGCCCAGACCGCTCAGGCGGAATGGCGCTTGCTGAGCCCGGCCTTGGCACAAGTCGTGCGGCAAGGCGGCAGCGTGTTGTTGATCGGCCCACCACACGTGCCTCATCTGCCCGGCTTGTCACGCGAAGGCCTGCGCGACGACCGCCTGATCCGCGTGGATGCCCAGACGCCCTCCGAGCGCCTGTGGGCCACCGAGCAGGCCTTGAAGGCGGGCTGTGTCAGCGCGGTCCTGAGTTGGTTGCCACAGGTGCGCCCTGAGCAGATCCGTCGACTGCATGCCTGTGCGGCGCAGCACCCTGGGCCCTTGTTCGTGTTTCGCCCTGCCAGGGCCCAGGCCGATTCATCGGCGGCGCCTTTGCGGGTGCTGCTGGGTCTGGGGCCTTGCCCGCACCCTTTACAGGTTCAGATCGTCAAGCGTCGAGGGCCCGTGCTGGATCAGGTCCTGAACCTGCCGCATTGGCCGGTGGGTTTGATGCCGCTTCTGCCGCCGCTGTTAGCAAGCTCTTTACCTGCCCCAAGCCGCGCCCCTTCCAGCATCTCTCATACCGCTTCTTCCTTCGCCTCACGCCATCCTGAGCCCGACACACACCGCAGGCCGCATCATGCTGCATTGGATCGCACTGCTGCCCGGGAGCCCCGCGTCCTGTCCTGAGGCTCAGACGCCAGCCTGCGTTGCGCCCAGCGTGCTGAGCACGCAGCACCTGGGTTGGTGGGCTCTGCAATTCACGCCTCGGGTGGCCTTGCTGGAAGACGCGGTGGTCCTGGAGGTGCAAGCCAGCGAGCGCCTGTTTGGCGGCGCGTTTGCATTGCGCGAACGCATCGTGGCGGAAGCCTCGGCACATGGCGCACTGGCCCATGCGCATGCCATCACGGCCCTGGCAGCGGTGGCGCTGGCACGCCATGGGGCAACAGCGACCGCACCCTTGGCGCCGCCTGCACATGTGGTTGCGCAGGGTGCTCATCAGGCCTTGCGCGCCAGCCATGAGGGCGACGAAGACGACGGCTGCGTGCACGAGCTTAACGGTCTTGCCCAACTGTCCGTCAGCCTGGATACGCTGCCCTTGCATGTGCTGCCCGGTGTGGCCACACACAGCCACACGCTGGCCAGATTGGGTTGCCGTACCCTGGCTGATGTACGCGCCCTGCCCCGAGGTGGCCTGAGCAGGCGCTTTGGTTCGGGTTTGCTGCAAACCCTGGACAGGGCTTATGGCCGCAGCCCCGAGGCCTTTCCAAGCAAGCCTTGCCATGCGCGGCGCGTAGCTCGTGGCGGCGGTTTCGTTTTTGACGACGACGATACGGATTCATGTCAACCCTTCCTCAGTAGATTCTTTGCCTTCAAACGATTCGTGATGGGCAGC
>JACPOH010000374.1 GCA_016185075.1 Aquabacterium sp.
CCCCATATTCGTCGGCTCCGCCTGTGGGCGACAGCGGGTGCCGTGAGTTTGCTGTTGGGGCAATTGATCGGGGATGGGATGGCGGTATTCACCTGGTATCCCCTGCCCAATCCCGCTGATCCCTTCTTCCTGGCCATTGGCCCCTTGACCGCAGTAGGCCTGTGGCAGGTGGGGCGCGCACGGCTTTCTCCGGTTGACTGGCGTGCGACCAAGGTCGATGCTGCCGCCTTGCTCGTGGCGACACTGGCTGCCACGCTGGCATTTTTTCTGCCCCGTCAGGGTGATGCCAGCCTGTTGCAAGTGCTGGTGCTGGCCGCCTATCCGTTCAGTTTGATGGCACCAACGAGTCTGGCGCTCAGCCTGTTGCTCAAATTGCGGTCCCGGCTGAGTTGGCGGTCGCTGCTGCTGCCTTTCTGCACCGCATGTTGGATGCTGACCTGGGGCATCTGGAACCTGCAGTTGCTGACCGGCCAGACGGTGGACGGCGGACCGGTCAACGTGGCCTTCTCGGTGGTGGCCCTGTGCTACGGCGTGGCCATCTATGGTTACCGACTCGACCCGCTCGATGACCCGGTCTGGGACCGGCGCTATGAGGGCGTGCTGCGCATGATGCCCTTGCTGTTCGTGCTCATGGCAGCCGTTGGCGTGCTGCTGGCGAACAGCCTGCCAAACATGCCGACATCGGCTCGCATATCGGTCCAGTTGGGCGGGGTGCTGGTGGTGGCCATGGCTTTTGCCAGGCAGTCCGTGCTGCTGGGTGAACGCGATCGCCTGATCGCCGCAGAAAAACTCTTGCGCCAACGTGAGGTGGAGTTGGAGGCCCGTGTGCTCGAGCGGACTCAGGAACTGGTCAAGGCGCGCGAAGCGGCGGAGGCTGCCAGCCAGGCCAAGAGCGACTTCCTCGCCAATATGAGCCACGAGATCCGCACGCCACTCAATGGCGTTCTGGGCTTTGCCCAGCTGGCCATGATGTCCTCAACAGACCCCCAGCAGCAACAGTACATGGACAAGATCGAGGTGGCCGGCAAACAGCTGCTGCGCTTGATCAATGACATCCTGGACATGTCGAAGATCGAGTCCGGCAAGCTCGCGCTGGAATACACGCGATTCGAATTGCCCGCGGTGTTGAACTCGGTGCAGTTGCAGATGGGGGATCGGGCCAGGGCCAAAGGCCTGACCTTGACGCACCACATCGATGCCGATGCGGCCGTGCCCTTGATGGGCGACCCGCTTCGCGTGGAGCAGATCCTGGTGAACTATGTCGGCAACGCCATCAAGTTCACCGAGCGCGGGCACATCGACGTGCATGCGTCGGTCTTGCAGCAAGGTGAGCGTGACGTGCTGCTGAAGGTGTCCGTGCAGGACACCGGCATGGGCATGACGCAAAGCGCGTGTGACCGCTTGTTCGAGCCGTTCGAGCAAGCCGATAACTCCACCACACGTCGCTTTGGCGGCTCGGGCCTGGGCTTGGCCATCTGTCGAAGTCTGGCGCATCTCATGGGCGGTGAGGTCGGGGTGGACAGCGTCTTGCATCAAGGCAGTTGTTTCTGGTTCACCGCCAGGTTGGACAAGGCGCTGCAGCCGGCGCCCAGCGCATCGGGTCTGGCGCAAGCGGGGCGGCACGAGGATGGTCAACGCACCGCTGGAAAGCGCATCTTGCTGGCCGAAGACAATGAACTCAATCGATTGCTGGCATGCAGCATCCTGGAGCATCAGGGTTACACGGTGCGCGTGGCCCATGATGGGGCGGAGGCCGTTGAATGCCTGAGGCAGGAGTCCTTCGACTGCGTTCTCATGGACATGCAAATGCCTCGCATGGATGGTTTGACCGCCACGCGCCTCATTCGTGCTGAGGGCCTGCAAGGCCACGTGCCCATCATCGCCTTGACGGCCAATGCCCGTGCGCATGACGAGCAGACTTGCCGGGATGCGGGCATGGATGACTTTGTCAGCAAGCCCTTCCAGGTGGCCGAGATGCTCGACACGGTGTCGCGCTGGTGTCATCAGGATCGCCCGACCGACACGCCGAACTGACACCATGCACGCCCATCACCGTCGTTTGACACGCTTGGCCTTTGTGCTGGCGGGCTGGCTGGCGCTGGGTCTGGCGGTGCTGGGCGCCATCCTGCCGGGGCTGCCCACCACACCGTTTGTGCTGCTGGCGGCGGCCTGCTTTGCCAAGGGCTCGCCGCGCTGGCACGCCTGGTTGTTGTCCAACCGCTGGCTGGGCCCCATGGTGCGTGATTGGGAGACCCATCACGCATTGCCCCTGAAAGTGAAGTGGCTGGCCAGTGTGATGATGGTCACCATGGTCGGCTTCTCGGCCTGGCGTCTGGCGGGCCGGCCTGCGCTGCAGGTGTTGATCGTCAGCCTGGCGGTGATCGGGTTGATCGTGGTGTGGCGCATCCCGACGCGGCGCTGAGCACCTCGTCAAACGAGCCGTGTGGCCAGTCGTTGCCTGGCCCCCTGGGTTCACAGTCCCTTGAGCTTGAGCCGGTTGGCCTGCTGCACATAGAAGGCCACGGGGTCTGGCGCGCCCTTGCCGATGAGCCCGAAGACGTGGTTCATTTCATCGATGTGGTTCCAGGGGTAGTCGTCACGCAGCACCTTGCCGAAGTGCGCGGCGCACACGGGAATGGCGCCATCGCTCGGCGTGGTGGACTCGACCATGGCCAGGTCCGAGATGTCCCAGCTGTTGGTCTTGGGCTTGTTGCCCGTGACCGAATAGAAGTAGATGCCGTTTTCAAACTCCTTGCCATCCAGGCCGCAGTAGGTGGAGGGCACACCGGCGGGGAAGCGCGTGGCAAAGGCGTTCACCTCGTCGGGGAAGCGCTTGGCTGCTTCGACGTCCTGCGGCTGCCTGCTGCCCGAGAGCCAGGCCACGAACGAGCCGAAGCTGCTCGTCAGGCTGCTGTAGTTGTTGATCAAGGCCGCGATCTGGTTGTTGGCATCGGCCGCCGACATGCGGGCCGGGCTGGCCACCGTGGTGATGCTGGCGACCATGCCGGGTACCACACCGGCCACATAGCGCGCGGTCGGCCCGCCCTGGCTGTGGCCAATGATGTTGAACTTCTTGACGCCATCCTTGGCGGCCCATTGCTGCATCTGCTTGAGCAGTTGCTCGCCGCGCGCCTCGCTGCTGTTGACCTGAGACACGGCTGCGACATACACGGTCGCGCCGTTGCGCCGCAGGTTGTCAGGCACCTGGTAGAAGTAATCGACACCCAGGATGTCATCGAAGCCCATGAAGCCGTGGACGAGGACGATCGGGTAGCGCGTCTGCGCGACGGTGGATGGGGTGGCCGCCTGGGCGGCGGGCGTGAAGCTGAGCAGGGCCGTGACGGTACTGGCCAACAAGGCCGTGCGACGAGCGAATCGGGAAATGGACATGGTGCACCTCTGAAGCAAGATTGTTATGTTGAATAACAATGTTGCGCCAGAGGATGCCGGATGGCATCCGGGTATGCACGGGCCCGCCCCGGGTCAGGGGGGAGCACGCGACACTGGCTGATCAGCCCTCGTTGTTTGTCGACGCGGCCTTCTTGGCGGCCGGCTTGCGCGGCCGACGCGAACGTGATGCAGCTTTTTTGGCTGCGGGCATGTCAAGAGGGGCGGCCTCTTCCACCGGGGCGGGTGCCGGGGCGGCGGCTGGCGCCTCCGCCCGGGCGGCAGGCTCGCGCTGCCCCCTGGGCGTCCTGGGTGACCGGGTTGCGCCCGTGGATGCTGCAGGCGTGGCCTCGCCAGTGCTTGCGCTTTCGGCATCGGTCTGCTCGGGCGCCGTGGCCTCGCCACGGGGCTTGCCGCCCCGCCCGCGCTGGCCACTCCGCTTGGTGGCGGGTTTGCGGTCGCTGCGCTGGCGACCTCGACCGCTCTCATCCGGCGCGGGATGCTGAACTTCGATGGCGTCTTCCACCTCACCGGTCGGTGCGACATGGTGAACGGGTGCACCCGTGTCTTCCACGATGACCTCGGCCACCACCACTTCTTCCACCACCGGCGCGGCTACGGGCTCCACGCGTTGCGCAGCCTGGCCGCTGCCACGCGACACATAGGCGCCAGACTTCTCGTCACGCCCAAAGTCCAGCAGGCCACGTTGTTGGGCCTCTTCCAGCAGGTTGCCGAAGGTGCGGAAGCCGTAGTAGTTCTCGTTGAAGCCAGGGTTGCG
>JACPOH010000375.1 GCA_016185075.1 Aquabacterium sp.
GGGCACGATGGAGATCGAATCTGCGCTGGTATCGCACCCGCTGGTGGCCGAGGCCGCCGTCGTGGGCCGCCCCGATGACCTCACCGGGGAGGCGATTTGTGCCTTCGTGGTGCTCAAGCGGCCGCGTCCGACGGGCGATGAGGCCAAGCAACTGGCCAACGAATTGCGTAACCACGTTGGCCACGAGATTGGCCCCATCGCGAAGCCCAAGGACATCCGTTTCGGCGACAACCTGCCCAAGACCCGTTCCGGCAAGATCATGCGGCGCCTTTTGCGCGTGGTTGCCAAGGGCGAAACGGTTACCCAGGACACCAGCACGCTGGAAAACCCCGCGATTCTGGAGCAGTTGTCCCAGAGTAATTGAAAACTCTGGTTTTCAGATATTCAAATGAGTGTGAAACCCGGTGTTGAAAAGGCATCGGGTTTCTTTTTGGGTTGGTGGAAACCCCGTGTGGGAATATGTGCAATTTCACCGGCACCTAAGCATTCACCCTCATTACATTTATTAACGACCCCCCCTAGATTGAGGGGTGAGTACGCCACAAGCGTGCTCACTTCTGTAATGACGAGGAGCTCTACACCATGGCAAGCAACGTTTCCAGTGCGCCCATGACGGCCGAGGAGAAGAAGGTTATCTTCGCCTCCAGCCTAGGCACGGTTTTCGAGTGGTACGACTTTTACCTGTACGGTTCTTTGGCGGCCATCATCGCCAAACAGTTCTTTGCCGGGCTTGATCCCACCTCGGCGTTCATCTTTGCGCTGCTCGCATTCGCTGCCGGCTTCATCGTGCGTCCGTTTGGTGCCCTGGTGTTCGGTCGCCTGGGTGACATGATCGGTCGCAAGTACACCTTCCTGGTCACGATTCTGATCATGGGTATGTCCACGTTCATCGTGGGCGTGCTGCCGAACTACGCCTCGATCGGCGTCGCCGCGCCGGTGATCCTGATCGCCCTGCGCCTGCTGCAAGGCCTCGCACTGGGTGGCGAGTACGGTGGTGCAGCCACGTACGTGGCTGAACACGCACCGCACGGTCGCCGTGGTGCTTACACCGCCTGGATCCAGACCACCGCCACGATGGGCCTGTTCCTGTCTCTGCTGGTGATCCTGGGTGTGCGCACGGCCATCGGTGAAGATGCCTTCGCCGACTGGGGCTGGCGTGTGCCGTTCATCGTGTCGATCGCACTGCTGGGCATCAGCGTGTGGATCCGCATGAGCATGAACGAGAGCCCGGCCTTCAAGAAGATGAAGGAAGAAGGCAAGACCTCCAAGGCGCCGCTGACCGAGTCCTTTGGCCAGTGGGCCAACCTGAAGATCGTGATCCTGGCCCTGGTTGGTCTGGTCGCCGGTCAGGCGGTGGTCTGGTACACCGGCCAGTTCTATGCCCTGTTCTTCCTGACGCAGGCGCTGAAGGTGGACGGTGCTACGGCCAACATCCTGGTCGCCATCAGCCTGCTGATCGGCACGCCGTTCTTCGTGGTGTTCGGTTCCTTGTCTGACAAGATTGGCCGCAAGCCCATCATCCTGGGCGGCTGCCTGATCGCCGCGGTGACATACTTCCCCTTGTTCAAGGCGCTGACTGAAGCGGCCAACCCCGATCTGGCTCGTGCCCAGGCCACCGCACCGGTGACCCTGGTGGCCGACCAGAGCGAGTGTTCGTTCCAGTTCAACCCGACGGGCACGGCCAAATTCACCAGTTCTTGCGACGTGGCCAAGCAGTTGCTCGCCAGCAGCTCGGTGAACTATGAGAACGTCA
>JACPOH010000376.1 GCA_016185075.1 Aquabacterium sp.
AACTTGCCCTGCAGGATCAGCTTGGCCACCGGGTTCTCGATGCGCTGTTGGATGGCCCGCTTGAGCGGCCGCGCGCCAAACACCGGATCGAAGCCGACCTTGGCCAGTTCGACCAAAGCCTCTTGCGAAACATCCAGCTTCATCTCCAGCTGCGCCAGGCGCCCTTCCAGGCCCTTGAGCTGGATCTTCGCGATGGACTGGATGTTGGCCATGTCCAGCGCATGGAACACCACCACCTCGTCGATGCGGTTGAGGAACTCGGGGCGGAAATGCTGCTTGACCTCGACCCACACGGCGTCCTTGATGTCTTCAGCCGGCTGCCCCGCCATCTGCATGATGTGGTGCGAACCCAGGTTGGAGGTCATCACGATCACGGTGTTCTTGAAGTCCACGGTGCGGCCCTGGCCGTCGGTGAGGCGGCCATCGTCGAGCACCTGCAGCAGCACGTTGAACACGTCCGGGTGCGCCTTCTCGACTTCATCGAGCAGCACCACGCTGTAAGGCTTGCGGCGCACGGCTTCGGTCAGGGTGCCACCTTCTTCGTAGCCCACATAACCCGGAGGCGCGCCGATCAGGCGGCTCACCGAGTGCTTCTCCATGAACTCGCTCATGTCGATGCGGATCAGGTGGTCTTCGCTGTCGAACAGGAAACCGGCCAGGGCCTTGCACAGCTCGGTCTTGCCCACGCCGGTCGGGCCCAGGAACAGGAAGGAACCATAAGGACGATTCGGATCCGACAGGCCAGCGCGTGAACGGCGGATGGCATCCGACACGGCCACGATGGCCTCCTGCTGGCCCACCACACGTTCATGCAGCTTGTCTTCCATGGCCAGCAGCTTGTCGCGCTCGCCCTGCATCAGTTTGGACACGGGGATGCCGGTGGCACGCGCCACCACTTCGGCGATCTCTTCGGCACCAACCTGTGTGCGCAGCAAGGTGGGCTTGCCACTGGTCTTGGTCTTGGCGTTCTCCTTGTCCTGCGCATCCTTCAGGCGCTTTTCCAACTCGGGCAGCCTGCCGTATTGCAGCTCGGCCACCTTGTTGAAATCGCCCTTGCGCTTGAACTCCTCGATCTGGAAGCGGATCTTGTCGATGTCTTCCTTGACCGTGGCCGAGCCTTGGGCCTGGGCCTTTTCAGCCTTCCAGATCTCTTCCAGATCGGCGTATTCGCGCTCCAGCTTGGTGATCTCTTCTTCGATCAGACCCAGGCGCTTGATGGAGGCCTCGTCCTTCTCACGCTTGACGGCCTCGCGCTCGATCTTGAGCTGGATGAGACGGCGATCCAGGCGGTCCAGCGCCTCGGGCTTGGAGTCGATCTCGATCTTGATCTTGGCAGCGGC
>JACPOH010000377.1 GCA_016185075.1 Aquabacterium sp.
CATTTTCGATCTGCGCGGGTGTGCCGCCCAGCACGGCACACAGCCCGGCGGCGGCCATGGAGCACGCGACACCCACTTCACCCTGGCAGCCCACCTCGGCGCCGGAGATCGAGGCGTTCTCCTTGTAGAGCAGGCCGATGGCCGCTGCGGTGAGCAGGAAGTCCATCACGCCTTGGTCTGTGGCGCCAGGCACGAAGTGGCGGTAGTAGTGCAGCACGGCCGGCACGATGCCCGCCGCACCATTGGTGGGGGCCGTGACCACGCGCCCACCCGCGGCGTTTTCTTCGTTGACAGCCAGGGCATACAGGTTGACCCAGTCCATCACATGCAGCGGGTCGGTGGCCGACGTGACGGCGGCCAGGCGCTGGTAGAGCCCTGGCGCGCGCCGGGTGACCTGGAAGCCGCCGGGCAGCACGCCGGTGTGCACGCAACCACGCTGCACACAGGCCTGCATTGTCTGCCAGATGCGCATCAGGCCGGCGTCGATGTCGGCGTCGCTGCGCCAGTGCCGCTCGTTGCGGCGCATGATCTCGGCCACGCTGATGCCGTGCTCGCTGGTGAGCGCGAGCAGATCGGCCGCGCTGTGAAAGGGCAGGGGCAGCACGGCGGCGTCGGGCGCGATGCTGGCCTGCCGGGCGGTGTCGTCCACGGCCTCCTGGCTCAGCACGAAGCCCCCGCCGACCGAGTAATACACGGCTTGCAGCAGGGGCTGCCCCGCATCGTTCAAGGCCGTGAAGCGCATGCCGTTGGGGTGGAAGGGCAAGGACTCGTCGCCCCGAAAGCGGAGGTCGGTCGCAGGGTCGAAGGGCCGCTCGTGCGTGCCGACCAAGGTGATGTGGCGATGTTGGTGTACCCGTGCGACCAGCGCGGCAATGTCATCTACCGCAACGGTATCGGGCTCATGGCCCATGAAACCCAGCATCACGGCCTTGTCGCTGCCGTGCCCTTTGCCCGTGGCGCCCAGTGAGCCGTACAGGTCGGCCACCACGCGTGCGGTGGTGTCGAGCAGTCCGGCCGCTTGCAGACGCATCACGAACAGCCGCGCGGCACGCATGGGCCCCACCGTGTGGGAGCTGGATGGGCCGATGCCCACCTTGAACAGATCGAATACCGAGACAGCCATGTCGGGCTCCATCCTGATCGGCCTCAGGATGAGCTCATCTTGGCGCCGATCTTCTCAGCCGAGCAAGACGGGGTTCGCCCTAGTGAGCGGGCCTTTTGCGTTGCAGACTGCACGCCCAAGGCCAACTTCGCATGGCTTGGCTTCAGTAGGCCGCGTTGAACAGCGCCTGGCCCGCGCGCATCGGGTCGCCGGTGGTCTCATAGGTTTTGATCCACACGGGGTAGCTGTGGATGACCTCGTGCTGCCAGGGGTGGAAGCCGGGCTTGTAGTACTGGAGCAGCTTGAGCGTGTTGCGGGCAAACAGGCCGCCCGGGCCATACAGCCACCATGCGCCCTTGACGCACATCACCATGCGTTGGCCAAACGAGAAGCCATCGCCCTTGAGCAGCAGGTTGGTCAGGCGCATGCTGTCGACCACGACCTTGTACAGCGCGTGGGTCATGGCGGCGCAGCGCTTGACATAGCCCACCTTGGCCACCTGCTGCATCACGTCGAAGGCCACGGCCTTGTGCTCCATCTCTTCGATGGCGTGCCAGGCCCACATGGCGCGCACGTTCTCGTCCGCGGGCGCCATCACATCCTTGGTCTCGAACAGCATCTGGGCCATCATGGCCGTGAAGTGCTCGAAGGCAGCGGTGAGCGCCAGGTTGTACTCGGCCGAGTACTTCTTGCCGTACTGGTCAAACAAGGCCTTGGCCTCGTTGATGATGTGGTCCACATCCAGACCTTGCTTGCGCAGCAGGTCGTTGTAGTGCGTGTGCGCAATGCCGTGCTGGCCTTCCTGGCGGATGAAGTTCTTCACGTCCTCGGCCATCTTGCGGTCGGTGATTTGCGTGCGGAAGGCGCGCACGCTGGTGATGAAGTAGCGCTCGCCATCGGGGAAGGCCGCTTGCATGCCGTCGAACAGGCGGGTCTGGAAGGCCTTGCCGCCGTACCACCAGCGCGGGGTCTTCTCGTCGAGCTGGAAGTCCAGCTTTTCGCGGGGAACGATCTCGCCTGGGGCGTTGTGCTTGTGGTCGCTCATGAAGGGGTCTCGTCTCGGTAACTGTTTGATACGAGTTTACGGACAAGGCGCTTGATTGACGTATACGTCAACACGACACAAAGGCATTCATGGCGACAGCACGGGAAGCCGGCGCGAAATCCTCACGGAGAGCATTTCAGGGTTTTCACGTAGTCAACTCATCGCGCATGATGTGGGCCCTGATGTGCAACCTTTGAATTGACGGACATGAGCGCAGACATTCGATTTGACGGCCGTGTGGCCATCGTGACGGGCGCCGGTGGTGGCCTGGGCCGCAGCCACGCCCTGCAACTGGCGGCACGCGGTGCCAAGGTGCTGGTCAATGACCTGGGCGCGGCGCGCGACGGTTCGGTGAACGCCGCAGCGGGTGAATCCGCGGCCGATCGCGTGGTGGCCGAGATCCGTGCGGCCGGTGGCGAGGCCCTGGCCAACACCGGTTCGGTGACGGACCCCGTGGCCGTGCAAGCCATGGTGGACCAGGCGATCGCCGCCTGGGGCCGGGTGGACATCCTCGTCAACAACGCCGGCATCCTGCGGGACAAGAGTTTCTCGAAGATGACGCTCGATGACTTCCGCTTGTTGGTCGATGTGCACCTGATGGGCGCTGTTTACGGCACGAAGGCCGTCTGGGAGACCATGAAGGCGCAGGGCTATGGCCGCATCATCTTCACGACCTCGTCCTCGGGCCTGTTCGGCAACTTCGGTCAGGCCAACTACGGTGCGGCCAAGATGGCACTGGTCGGCCTGATGCAGACCCTGGCGCTGGAGGGCGAAAAGTACAACGTGCGCGTCAACTGCCTGGCGCCCACCGCAGCCACCCGGATGACGGAAGACATCATGCCGCCCGAGGTGCTCAAGCTGCTGACGCCTGAAAGCGTGACGCCTGGCCTGCTCTTTCTGGCCAGCGAACAGGCGCCCACCCGGGCCATCCTGTGTGCCGGGGCGGGCGTGTTCGCGGCTTCGCACGTGACGCTGACCGACGGCGTGCTGATCGGTGCCGGTGCGGACGCCCCGGAGCAGGTGGCGGCACACTTTGCGCAGATCAATTCACAGCAGCATGAAGCCGTGCCGGGCAGTGGCATGGCGCAGTCGCAGCAGGAAATCGCCAAGGTCATGGCGAAGGTGGCATCAGGCGGCTGAAGCCCCGGCTTATCCAGCCTTCTGCGGGGGGCGCAATCCAGACAATGACAGGGACCCTAGCCAAGGGTGCGTCCATTTCATTGCCGAGGTTGTGCCATGCAGACACCGTTGATCCCCAAGCGCTCGCCGCTCAAGGCCTGGGTGTGGGGCGTGGCCATGGCGCTCGTCCTGAGTGCCTGTGGCGGCGGGGGCGGTGGCAATTCCACCGCCAGCGGCGGTTCGGGCGGAGGGGGCAGCTCGGCGCCTGTCACCCTCTCGGGCGTGGCCGCAACCGGCGCCCCCCTGATTGGCGCGACCGTGACGGTGCTGGACGCCACCGGTGCCAGTTGCGGTACCACCAGCACGGCGCTGGCAGATGGCACCTACACGCTGGCACTGAGCTGTTCTTCCCCGACCTTGCCCCTGTTCGTCGAGGTGGTCGGTTTGGACATGGCCGGCACGCCGGTGGTGTTGCATTCCGTGTTGCAGACCGTGACCAGCGGCGCGGGCACACGCACCGTTGCCAACATCAACCCCTTGACCAATGCCGTGGTGGCCCTGCTGATGGGCGGCGACCCGACGCCTTTCTTTCAATCCGGCAAGGCCGCCGTCAGTGGCAGTGTGGCTGTGCGCGCGGCGCGCTGGTCCCTGCTGGGCAGCAGCGCAGCCAGGACGGTTGCCAGCGACTTCATCAAGACGGTGATTCGCCCCAATCTCAACGACGCGCGGCTCACCAACGCGGCGCTGGTCGATTTCTTCGGCGACCCCACGTTCAGCCCTGACAAGACCGGGCTGGATGCCGTGCTGGAGAGCCTGCGCATCCAGTTCAGTCGCAACAACATCGGCGACGAGTTGCTTCAGCTCTCCAACCGTCTGCTGCAGCCTTGCAACCCC
>JACPOH010000277.1 GCA_016185075.1 Aquabacterium sp.
ACATGGGCACAACGCGTCCTGGGCTGGCCGTGGTCCAGGGCCTGGCTGGGGGCCGCCATCGCCGGCGCCTTCATCGGGCTGGGCACGGTGCTGCTTCTGCAGATTCACACGGTCTGGATGCGCACGGAGGTCGCCTGGTACCTCAGCACCTGGCTGACCATTGCCATCACCGCAGCCTGCACGCCCCGTGTGGCCCCCAACGGGCGCGCCATGAGGGCCTGGATGGGCGCGGCCTGCGCCATGTTCACGCTGGCCCTGCTCTTGCGCCAACTTGATCAAAGCCTGTGCCCCTGGTGGCCACTGGGCACCCACTTTGGATGGCACCTGAGCAACGGCCTCGTGGCCGCACTGGCCATGCAGGCCCTCATGGCGGCCACACCGCCCAGCGCCCAGCCCGTGCAACGCCCGCTGCCCTGGCCGCTCAACTGGTTCTACACGCTGTTCGTCTGGGGCATGGCCCTGGTGCTGATCTTCGAAGAATGGGGCTGGGAATACCTGGCGGCCATCGTTGCCTGGTTCGGGCGCCTGCCCGGCCTGCGCTGGATCGAAGGCCGCATCCAGGCGCTGCCGCCTTACGCCTCACTGGCCCTGTTCGCAGTGCCCCTGCTCACGCTGCTGCCGGTCAAGCTGCTGGCGCTTTACTGGCTGGGCCACGGGCACACCGTGCTGGGCATCAGCGTCATCATCGGGGCCAAGCTTGGCGGCACGGCCACCACGGCGCGCCTGTTCATGCTCACCCGGCCCACACTCATGAAGCTGGCCTGGTTCGCACGCGGGTTCACACGCTGGATGGCCTTCAAGGACGGCGTCCTGGCACGCGTCAAGAACAGCGCCGCGTGGCAGCAATGGACGCGCACCAAGGTGCATGTCCGCCACCTGTTCCAACGCGTCCGGCAACTGTTCAAGCCGCGCTGACCCGCCTTGCCACAAGGGGACCAGCGGGGCGCATCACTGGCGTGTCAGCAGCAGATCCGCGATCACAGGCCGGTGCTGCGACGCCACGGTACCACCCACCTCGGCATGCGTCACGCCGATGTCATCCGACACCAGGATGTGGTCGATCCGCAGGAAGGACACACCCGGGCGCAGCGAGTGGCCGTGGGTATAGCCATAACCGAACCCTGCCGACGAGAACGCATCGCGCAGGCCGGTGTGCAGCAAGGTCTTGACCACCGCCGAGGTCTCGGGGGCATTCAGGTCGCCCGCCACGATGCGGGGGCGTTTCATCTGCCGCAAGTGCTCGGCCAGTACGCCGGACTGCACCAGGCGGTCATTCATGTTGCCGCTCCAGGCGTCCAGGCCACGCAGGCCTTCGCGGCGCGTGGCGTTCAGCCCGTCACGCGGGGTGGTGAAGTGCACCGTGACCAGGTCCACCTCCTTGCCATGGGCCTGCAGCACGCAATGCACAAAGCTGTGCTTCTGATCCCGATAAGGGATCCAGCCAGGGGCGCAGTCCTTGAGCGGGAATCGGCTGGCCACGATGTACTGCCCAAAGCCATAAACCTGACGCTTGCCCATCAAGGCCTGGTAGGTCTCGGGCCTGGTCTGCTCCAACCTCATCAACTGCCCGGCATCCTGCATGACGATCACGTCCGGGTCGTGCTGCATCACCTCCAGCGCCAACTCGCCAAAGCCATTGGGCCGCAAGGAGGCCAGGTAGGCCTTGACGTTGTAGGTCATGAACCGGACATGCCCGAAGCCTTCATCGGCGTGGCCCACGCACAGCCCCATGATGGACGTGAGCACCACACTGACCGACACGGCCGCCAGCGCACGCCAGGCCCAGCCCAGCCACAGGCTGCCCACGAGCGCCGCCAGGGCCGGCGCCAGGAACACGGGATAAGGCAGGTACTGCAACAAGGCCAGGACCGGCCTGCGTTCAGGGTTCTCGTCGAGCACGAACCAGACAAAGGCCACACCCAGCGCCACCAGCAAGACAGCAGCACGCAAGAACAACGACCACCCACCCTGTGCACGCCTCATGGCCGCTCAACCCTTCTTCTCACCAGAACTGCCAGTTGCCATACACGACCACCCAGATACCCAGCACCCCGTTGGTCACGGCATGCGCCACGATCGCCGCCCACAAGGAGCGGGTGTAGCGGTAAAGCAAAGCATAAGCCAGGCCGGCCACGACCGCGCCCAACCACTGGGTGTGCGCCAGCATGAAGACCAGGGTGGACAGCAGCATGGCCTTGGGCGACACCTCGGAAGGGTCCACCTTCTCGAAATCGGGGTTGTCGATCCAGCGCATCAGGAAGGAGCGCCAGAACAGCTCCTCCATCACGGGCACCAGCAGCGCAGCGCCAATCCAGCGCACCACCACCAGGCCCCACTGCAACTGCCCGTCAGGGTCCACGGGGCGGAAAGTGGCCGTCGGCCTGCCCAACATCATCCAGGGTTCGGTCAGCAAGATCCACAGCTTGAACACCACCGCGCCCACCACCAGCGCGATGACGGCCTGCTTGAGGCCCAGCCGCGCGTCGCCGGCCAGCTCGCTGTAATCGCGCCAGAAAAAGACGATGCTGCCGCCCACGATCAGGACAGACAGGCCATAAACCCAGCGAGGGTCCAACCAGCCATTGTCTGCGGGCAGGTAACCCCGCACCGCCAGCAGGACCATGAACAGCCCGAAGGGAACCACGCGGGCCCAGCCCGCACGCGTGAGCATGCTTTCCATGTTGGAGCGTGTGTGAAAAGGTGTGAAAGGTGGCCTCATCGCGGTCACCGCTGGGGGGATTGTCGCGGCAACTCAGGCGATGCCAGCCACCTTATTCGGGCGCCTGGCGCCGCCAGCGTCGCAGCCAGGCCACGGTGTGCTGCCACAGCAGGGGCTGCCAGGCCAGCGTCATCAGCACGACAAGCAGGTGCAGTACACAGGCCACGGCGAAGATCGCCCCCACCCCCAGCCCGAAGGCCGACAGCAGCCAGGTCATCAGCGCACTCAGCAGGATCAGCACGGCGTTGAGGATGTTGTTGGCTGCCACCACACGGGCACGGCGGCTGGCCTCGGCGCGGTATTGCATCTGCGCGTAGAGCGGCACGCTGAACAGGCCGATCGACATCGACATCATCAACTGGTCGAACAGGCCGCGCCAGTGCAACGGCCTGGCGATGAAATCCTGCACGGCATAGGCCTGAATGCCCGCCATGCCTGGATCATGGGCGATGTGGTTCACGACCCAGGCGACATCCAGGCCAAACACGCCCATGCCCAGTGCCCCGACGAGAACCAGGCCCAACTGGGGCTCTTCACCCTCACCTGCGTGGGTCAGCCACTCGCACAGCAGCGCCCCCGCTGCCACACCCAAGGACGTCACCACCAGCAACAGGGAGGCCATGTCTTCCTGAGCATGCAACACGGCCTTGCTGAAGATCGGGAACAGGCCGAGAAACACCGCCCCGAAGAACCACATCCAGGAAATGCCCAACAGGCACATCAGCAAGACAGGATCATGGTGGATGCGCGCCAGGTTCTGCCACGTCTCACGCAGCGGGTTCCAGTGGATCTTCACCCCCGGCGACAAGGACGGTGTGGCAGGCACAGCCTGTACCGCCAGTCGACCGGCCACGGCAAGCGCCAGCAAGGTGCCCATCAAGGCGGCCGTGCCCGCACCGCTTGGCGCCAGCAGCACGCCACCACACACCGTGCCCAGCAAAATGGCGGTGAAGGTGCCCATTTCCAGCAGCCCATTGCCCCCCGTCAACTCGCCGGCCGACAGGTGGCGCGGCAAGTAGGCGTACTTCACCGTTGAAAACACCGTCACATGCACACCCGACATGAGCACCGCCAGCAACAGCGTGGGCGCATGCTGGGCCCACAGTGCCCACGCCGCCAAAGCCATCATCGCCACCTCGGCCGATTTGGCCAGCCGCATGAGGCGCGCCAGATCCGACCGATCCGCCCATTGCCCCGTCGTGGCCGACAGCAACACGGAGGGCAGGATGAACAAGGCCCCCAAGGCCGGACCAACGACCTCGGGCGGCAACCAGCTCACCTGCACCCTGTAGGTGAGGATCAGGACAACGGCGAACTTCAGCAGGTTGTCATTGACCGCGCCCAGGAACACCGCCCAGAAAAACGGCGCAAAACGCCGCTGACCCAGAAGCCTGATCTGATGCGGTCTTCCCTGTGCGGCCATCTCAAGGACACTTCAAGCGAAGCTCAAGGGGACGGCTCATCCAGCAAGGCCTGCACACGCGCCTGCAAGCCCTCTGGTGTCACGTCCTGCGGGGCAATGGGCTCGCCCACCACCAGGCCGATGCGGTTGAACAGGCCGCGGCGCAAAGGCTTGGCCATGGCCGCACCTTCAATGCGCGAGAAGGTCGAGCCCCACAGGTTGTGCAGCGCCGAGGGGATCACGGGCACCGGGTTGGTCTCCAGGATCTTCATGATGCCGGGCTTGAAGGGCTGCATCTTGCCGTCCTTGGTGATGGCGCCTTCCGGGAACAGGCACAAGAGATCGCCGTCCTTGAGCACCTGGCGAGCCCGCTCGAACGCACGCTCGTAGGCCTGAGGGTCTTCCTTCTGTGGCGCGATGGGAATGGCCTTGACCGCCCTGAAGAACCAGCCCATGCCCGGCGTCTTGAAGATGCGGTGGTCCATCAGGAAGATCATCGGCCGCGGGCTGCACACACCCAGGATGACGGCATCCACAAAGCTCACGTGGTTGCACACCAGGATGGCCGCGCCATCGGTGGGCAGGTTCTCGTCGCCGCGCACCTTGAGCCGGTAGACGATGCGGGTCACAAACAGCATGACCAGGCGCACGATGTACTCCGGCATCAGCCAGAACACATAACCCACGACCAGCACATTAAGCAGCGCGGTGACGCCAAACACCTCGGGAATCGAGAAGTGGTGGCCCAGCAAGGCACCCGCCATCAGGCTGCTCACGATCATGAACAGCGCATTGAGGATGTTGTTGGCCGCGATGATGCGCGCGCGGTGGCTGGGTTTGGCCCGCAACTGGATCAGGGCGTACATGGGCACGCTGTACAGGCCGGCACTGAAAGCCAGCAGGCCCAGATCGGCCATCACCCGCCAGTGTTCGTGGCGAGCGACAAACTCGCCCACCGTCATCAGCACGCCCGGCTCATGGCTCAGGCCCTTGCTGGCCAGGTACAGGTCAAACGCGAACACGCTCATGCCGACCGCACCAATGGGCACCAGGCCGATTTCAACGTGGCGGTGCGAGAAGGTTTCGCACAACAGCGAGCCCACGGCGATGCCCACCGAGAACACCACCAGCAGCAAGGACGCCACTTCGGTGTTGCCACCCAGGACCTCCTTGGCAAAGGAGGGGAACTGCGACAGGAAGACCGCGCCAAAGAACCACATCCAGGAAATGCCCAGCAGCGACCTGAAGACGCTGGGGTATTCGGCCGCCAGCTTCAGGTTGCGCCAGGTCTCGGAAGCCGGGTTCCAGTTCAGCTTGAGATTCGGGTCGGACGAAGGCGAAGCCGGGATCTGCAATGCGGCCAGCCAGCCGATCACGGCCACGGCAAAGCAGCTGCCCGCCACCCAGTGCACACCAGTATCCGGGATGCCCATCATCAAACCGCCACCCACATTGCCCAGCAAGATGGCCACGAAGGTGCCCATCTCGACCATGCCGTTGCCCCCCGTCAGCTCGCGCTCGCTCAGGTGCTGCGGCAGGTACGCGTACTTCACCGGGCCGAACAAGGTCGAATGCAGCCCCATCAGGAAGACGCAAGCCAGCAGCAGAGGCACCAGCTGCATCCAGAAGCCAATACCGGCCAGCACCATGACGCCGATCTCCAGCACCTTGACACCCCGCATGATGCTGCCCTTGTCGTACTTGTCGGCCCACTGCCCTGCCGTGGCCGACAGCAGCACGAAAGGCAGGATGAACAGCGCACCGATCACCAGACCGGCCATCTTGGGCTCCAGCCAGCTCACATGGAGCTGGTAGGTCACCAGCACCGTGAAGGCGAACTTGAACAGGTTGTCGTTGGCCGCACCCAGAAACTGGGTGACAAAAAAAGGCGCAAACCGCCTTTGGGACAAGAGTGCAAATTGCCCGGCTGGCGGCGTGTGATCGTCGCCGTTGGCGCGCGTGATGTTCTGGCTCACTGCGAGACCTCAAGTCTTCTTGATCGAAGCCAGCACGGCCTCGGTGTCTTCGCCCAGCATGGGGCCGCGACGCTGGATCACACCGGGTGTGCCCGACAGCTTGGGGATGATGCCCGGCACCTCGACGGTCAAGCCATCGTGTGTGGTCACGGGCAGGATCATGTCGCGCGCACGGTAATGTGGGTCGTGGGCGATGTCCTGCGCGTTGTAGATGCGCCCCACCGGCACGCTGGCGGCATTGAGCACATCCAGCACCTGCTCGACGGGGCGCGTGGCCGTCCAGTCCCCGATGGCCGCGTCGATCTCGGCCACGCGTTTGACGCGACCGGGGTTGCTGGCCAGCTCCGGGTCGGTGGCCAGGTCATCGCGCGCGATGGCGATCATCAGGCGCTTGAAGATCGAATCCCCATTGCCACCGATCACGACCATGCCATCCGCACAAGGGTAGGCATTACTGGGCGCGATGCCTGGCAAGGCTGAACCTGCCGGCTGACGGATGGCCCCAAAGGCGCTGAACTCGGGCAGCAGGCTTTCCATGCAGTTGAAAACGGCCTCGTACAAGGCCACGTCCACCACCTGCCCCCGGCCCTTGGGCGCTTCAGGGCTGACACTGCGCTGGCGTGCCTGCAAGGCCAGCAGGATGCCGATGGCGCCATGCAGGCCGGCCAGCGTGTCCCCCAGGCTCACGCCCGCGCGCACGGGCACACGGCCCGGTTCGGCATTGAGGTAACGCATGCCGCCCATGGCCTCGGCCACCACGGCAAAACCAGGGCGTTCCCGATAAGGCCCCGTCTGCCCATAACCACTGATGCGCAGCATGATCAGGCCAGGGTTGCGCTGGCTCAGGTCCTCATAAGCCATGCCCCATTTCTCCATGGTACCGGGCTTGAAGTTCTCGATGACCACGTCGGCCTCGTCAATCAGGCGGCGCACGATGTCACGGCCTTCTTCGGTGCGCAGATCCAGAACCACGCTCTTCTTGTTGCGGCTCTGGAACTGCCACCACACGCTGGTGCCGTTGTGCAGCATGCGCCATTGGCGAAGCGGGTCGCCGCCGGGTGCACCTTCGGCCGCAGGCGGCTCGATCTTGATCACATCGGCACCGAAGTCGGCCAGGGTCTTGCCGGCAAACGGGCCGGCGATCAACTGGCCCAGCTCGATCACCTTGAGCCCTTCAAGAGCCTGGGGCGGGATGGCAGCGTGTGGCGATGTGGTGGTCATGGCAGGCGAGTCTTCTCAAGCTGATGGTCAAATGGCAGTCAAGGCGCGGGCTTGCGCGGCACGGCCAGCTCGGGGTCGGTCACGAAGTTGATCTTGGTGAGCCCGGCCTGCGCGGCATCGACCAGCACCTCGGCCACCGCACGATAAGGCACGGTCTGGTCCGCACGCAGGTGCACTTCGGGCTGCACGGCTTTGCCGGCCTCGCCAGCAAAGCGCGTCACTGACTCCTCGCGGCTCAGTGCGAGGCCATTCCAGTAACGCAGGCCATTGGCGTCGATCGACAGGTCGATCTTCTCGGCCTTGGCCGACATCACCTGTGCGCTGGCCTTGGGCAGCTCCAGCTTGATCGAGTGGCTCAGCAAAGGTGCGGTCACGATGAAGATGACCAGCAGGACCAGCATCACGTCGATGAGCGGGACCATGTTGATCTCGGCCATCGGCGCATTGGCGCGCTTGTCGTCGAAACTGGCGAAAGCCATGGCGTGTCCTTTCAGTTGGGCTGGCCGGAGCCCTTGAGCGTCTGGCCGGTCGACAAGAAGGTGAACAGCTCGAAGGCAAAGGCATCCAGGCGGGCACCCCACACGCGGTTGCTGCGCGTCAGCCAGTTGTAGCCCATCACGGCTGGGATGGCGACGGCCAGGCCCACGCCCGTCATGATCAGTGCCTCGCCCACGGGGCCGGCCACCTTGTCCAGCGTGCCCGCGCCCGTGGCGCCAATGGCCAGCAGCGCGTGGTACACGCCCCAGACCGTGCCGAACAGGCCCACGAAAGGCGCCGTGGCCCCGATGGTGGCCAGCACACTCAGCCCGCTTTCCATGTTCATCGTGATCTCGTCGAGCACCTTCTTGATGGTGCGGGTGAGGAATTCCTGCGCGCTGCCAGCTTCTTCCAGCTTGGCGGCGCCAAAGCGCGCATGGTGAGCCTGCGCGTGCATGGCATGGGCCGTCAGGTGCGCGAATGGTTCGTGCACGCCCTTGGCGGCGATCTCACCTTGCACGGCTTCCAGCGAGGTGGCGTTCCAGAAAAACTCAAGGAAGGCACGGCTGCGTTTCTGACGCCGCACGAGGGCCACGCCCTTGGTCAGGATGAGGCCCCAGGACACCAGCGACATCAGCACCAGAATCAGGAACAGCCCCTGCCCCACGGCATCGGTCTGCTGGATGAAATGCACGAAGCCAAGGTTGGAAGCCACTGGCTCACTGGTCACGGCCGCAGAAGCGGGCAATGCGGCGGGCAAGGAGGCAGCAACATCAGGGGGGGTCATCTTGCGGGTCTATTCCAGATTGAAAACGATCTCGGCGGGCACCCAGACAGCTCTGGGCACACCGGCCTCGACATGGGGTTGAAAGCGTGCGGCCTTCATGTTGAGCACAGCCTGCCGGTCCAGCCGGGGGAAGCCCGAGCCTTTGCTGACCAGCACGTCCTTGGGACGGCCCTCTTCATCCACCAGCACCTTGAGTTGCACCACGCCGGATTCGCCCAGGTCACGCGAGGCGCGAGGGTACACCTGTGGCGGCTCCACCAGGTAGCGCACGGCGGACATCGGCAGCTCCCTGGGGCTGGCCGACACCGGGCGTGCGGGCTCGGCCACCGGTGTCGGGTTGGCGGGGGCATGCGCGGCTGGCGTGGCAGCCGGCGCTGGAGGCTGCGCCGCGGCCTGCGTCAGGGGCTTGCTGTCCGGTACAGGCGGCACCAATGGCACATCGGCCGTTGCCACTGGCCTGGCGCTGGCCAGCACTGGCGGCTGAACAGGCTTGGCCACCGCCGGCACCGGGCTTACTGGCGGGGCGGTGGCCGGCGCAGGGGCCTCGCTCACCACCGGCAGGGTCGCAGGCGGAGGGCTGTCCACCACCAGGTTGGCCGTGATCACCGGGGGATCGACCACCGTCGGTGTGCGAGGCGTCGCGTGCCACAACCCCCATGCCACCAGGCCATGCGCCAGCAACACGACCGCAGCCAGCATCCCGCGCTGGCGCACGCTCAGGTCTTGCGGCAAACGCGGCAATCCGGATGCGGTTGGGCGAGACAAGGCAAGGCTCATGGAAGACGCGCGGGGGCTGCGTTGAGTGGGGCAGGCAAAACGCCGATCTTATCCATGTTGGGTGACAACTCCCCAGCATGGGGGAGCGCTGTACGCCAGCTCAGGCCAGGCTTCATGGGATGATTGCCGATCAGAAAAACAGGGATCGTATGGAACTTGACGCCTTGCTCGCGCCCATTTCGGACGGCTCGCCGTGTGGCGAAGACATGTCCTTCTCACTTGAATTCGACCAGATTGCCGACATGCGTCGCCAGGACGACCCCACCCTGGATCAGGGTGAATGGGTCACCTCGCTCAAGGTCGCAGACTGGCCAGGGGTTGCCCAAAGTTGCCGTACGCTGCTGAGCACCCGCACCAAGGACCTGCGTCTGGCCATGTGGCTCACCGAAGCGCTGGCCCTCACCCACAGCTATGCCGGGCTCGAACAAGGGCTGCAACTGTGCACCCAGCTGTGCGAACGCTACTGGGATGCGCTGCACCCGCAAGCGGACGGAGGGGACCACGAAGAGCGCATTGGCAACATGGGCTGGCTGCTGCACCGTGTGGTGAGCTTGAGCAACGCCCTGCCCTTCACCAAAGGCCGCCAGGGTGCCGCCTACAGCCTGAGTGATCTGGCCATGGCGCGCCAGGCTGCAGCCACCAGCGAACGCGACCATCAGGAGCCGCGCCAGCAAACTGCCGACCCGCTCACCCTGGAGCAGTTCAACCGCGCCCTCAGAGACACACCGGCTCAACACCTGCTGGGGCAACTGCAGGCCGCCAGGCGCTGTGAGGCCCATTTGCTGGCCTGGCAGGCCGTGGTCGATGGCCACCTGGGCGCCGATGGTCCCAGCTTTGTGCAGGCCAAGGAGGCCATGGCTGCCGCCATCCACGAACTCGAGCGGCTCAGCCGCGAAACCGGCGCTCTTGGGAGTGGCGAGCAGCCGGCCTCGGCCGATGACGCGGCCCCGACCTCGGATGACACCGGCATCACGGCCGAATCACCAGCCGGCACCGCCGGCAAGGCGGGTGGCCCGCCGCGCACACGCGCCCAGGCGCTGCAGCAACTGCGCGAAGTGGCCAGTTTTTTCCGCCGCACCGAACCCCACAGCCCAGTGGCCTATCTGGCCGAGAAGGCTGTGAAATGGGGGGAGATGCCGCTGCACGAATGGCTGCGCAAGGTCATCAAGGATCAAGGCTCGATGTCGCACCTCGAAGAGCTGCTGGGCCTGGACAACGGCGACGAAGCCCGCTCGTGACGGGCGCCGGGTTCATCGGCGCGCACCTGGACTTCACCCGGACGGTCAGGAGCCGACCCGGAACTCGATGCGCCGGTTGCGAGCCCGGCCTTCGTCGGTGGCATTGGATGCCACCGGCTGATCAGGGCCAAGCCCCGAGATCGCCAGGCTGTCGGCCGGCAAACCTTTACCCACCAGGTAAGCCTTCACCGACTGCGCACGCGCCAGCGACAGGCTCACATTGGCAGCGCGCCCACCCGACGCATCGGTGTGGCCGATCACCTCGAACTTGCGCCCCTTGAGGCGCATCAGGGCGGTGGCCATCTCGTCCAGGATGGGCAAGGCCGTGGGCCGCAACACCGCGCTGCCAGGCTCGAACTCCACGATGCGGTTGGCCAGGGCCTGGTCCACCACCGCCTGCTCCTGAACCGCCACGCGCAAGCCGTTGCGCACCGTGTACGTCGGGTTGAGCGACTGGGCCATGTCACTGGCGATCTGCTGGCGCAAGGACTCATTGCCCACTTCGCCACGCAAGTCGATCGTGTTGCCCTGGATGCTCAGCTGCCCATGGCTGACCTGCTTGAGCGATGGCGACAGCAACCTCTGCACATACTGGTTCCACTGGGGCGGCGCCACCACCGAGCCGAGCGTGAGCTGGTCCACCACACGGTCTGGCCCGTAGAGCTCGCGCATGCGCGAGATCACCGTCACGCGCGTGGCCTCATCGGGCACGGTACCGGCCACCACCACGGGCTTGGCTCCGGCTGACACGGGCATCTGGGCCATGGCACCCGGCAGGCCCATGACACCCAGACCGCAGCACAGCATCCATTTGGTCAAAGCAGGCTTCACATCAGACTCCCAGGAACACTTCACGGTAGGTGCTCAAGGCCTGTCCCAGGACAAGGCCGGGTCGCACAGGTAGTTCGACAGCTTGCGCAGGCCGTAGTCCGCGTCCACCTCATCCTCGACCCAGTCGGCCTCCAGCAGGTGAACGCCCTGCTCTTGCAGCAAGGCCGGATCGATGACCGCGTGCAGGGTGGCGGCAGACGCACCCTGGAAGCCCAGCACCATGTGCGGGCAGCCCTGGACCTGCGTGATGAACACGCCCAACTCCAGGGGGTGACGAGCAAAGAAACCCATGATCAGCGCCAGCCAGTAAGACGCCACGGCCCCCCTGAGCGAGGCGTCGACCACCAGCGGCAAACACAGCACCTTGTTCAGTTTGGCTGCGCCTTGGGCCATGGCTGGCTGCAGCAACATGCCCAGTGCCAGCGTGGCCTGGCGCACGGACAAGCGCGTGCCGCTGGCCGCGAGCATCTGCTCCAGACTGGCCACAGTGTGCGTGTCCAGAAAATCATCGAACGCCCTTTGGGCTGCCGCCGGGTTCACGTCCACATCCAGAGGCCCATTGAGGCTGGCCTGGGCATGCTCCAGTTCGACGGCCGCATGCGCCACGCGCGCCACCTGCTCCAGGCGAGCCCACAAGCGCGACAAGGCCACCGGCCCGAGCTGCGCAAACTCGCGCGGCCTGGCCAGATCAAATGCACCAGCCGTGATGAACGGGAAGCGCCGCCCGGATGCGTCCTGGCTGGCCAGCCAATGCCCTGCCAGGCCCACCGAGCTGTCCGTGCCCAGAATGGCAAATGGCGTGGCGGGCGCCGCGTCGTAAATCAGCTTCCAGCGCGGGTCCATGGCCAGGCGGTCCATGGTCTGGGATTGCCAGGTATCCAGGCTCGTGATCAGGGCCGCATGCTGCGCACTGCGCACAAAATCCCCACGGGACGGCACCTTGCCGAAGTACAGCAGTTCGGTTGACGACGTGCGAACCGCGCTCATGATGCAAGACCTTCCTTGTTGTTGTTCGCGATGGCTTCGTCGGGGCCCGCAATGATCGACGGCAAGGCACCAGGCCTGGCTTGTGTGCCGTTGCCACCCGTCGAGGCGGTCGCGGGTGCCGCCGGAGCAGGCGTGGCCGCATTGGAGATGATGCGCAGCTGCACCCCCACCGAGGCCGCCCCCTGAGGCCAGCGCAGCTCGAACACCTGGTTGTCGATGCGCTTGCGTTGCGCAGCATTGATCATCTTCTCCAGCCCGAAGCGGCCCGACTCATTGAAAAACTCGACCGGCTTGCCGTCCAGGGTCATGCCCGTGATGCGCACGCCGGGGGTGCCCGGCCCCGGCCAGACGAAATGCGTCCAGCTGGCTGCACCATTGCGGTAGCGCATGACCTGGCCGTCGATGTCCACGGTGTACTCGGTCAGGCCCGGCGCAGCCAGGGGCAGGATCTGGAACACCGTCTGCGCTTCGGCAGTCGCTGCCCCACCTCCGGCAGCAGCCGCGCCACCACTACCGCCGCCCGCGGCCTGGCCATTGAGCGGTGCAACCCACGCGCCCAGCCCGGCCACGAACTCCGGACGCAGACGCAGGCCCATGTCGGCCCAGGTTCTCGGCGTGACGCTGTCACCGCGTTTCAGCACCAAGGCGCCCAGTGACTGCTCGACGAACTTGGCGATCACGCCCTCGGCGCCAAACACCTTGGCGATCTCGCCAGGCGCCGCCTCCATGCGCGAACTGCGGTCGAAGGGATACTTGTTGGCCAGCGTGCGCTGATAGGGCTCGAACACCTGTGCCATCCACACGCGGTTGAGCTCGGCCTCGGCCGGCTTGACGATGACGGCAAAAGCCTGCATCAAAGGCCGCACCAGCAAGGGGCGCAGCGTGGCACGGGCCGACTCGCTCATGCCATTGAGCATTTGCTCGTCCACCATCTTCAGGGCTTCGCCCAGTTCACCGCCGCCCTCCAGCGTCTGCAGCATCAGCTGGCGCGACGCGGGACCCGGGTCACCCTGCGTCTTCATCTGGTTGAAACGCGAGCGGATGCGCGACAGGGCGTCCAGATAGGCCTTGATCATGGGGCCGCTGTCTTCACGCGGCATCATCAAGCGGCCAACGGCCTCGAACTCCTTGCCGATGGGCCCCATTGGGCGCACCTTCTCCTGGCCGACATTGACCTCGGCGTTGATGGTGACCTGCGCAGGTACCACACCCAGCACCACCTGCTTGAACCACTCGACAAACGAACGCTTGCCCTGCGCCAGCTTGTCATCCAGCGCATTGGGGTTGTCCCACGAGGTCTGCTCGTACAAGGTCTTGAGCAAGGTACCCACGGGCGAGTTGCTCGGGTCACCCAGCCGGTTCATGTTGGCCACGGCCATCTCGAAGCTGCCGAAATCCTGCACGCTGATGCTCTGCATGAACTTCTGCCATTCGCGCACGTACTCGGCCTTGTACAGCTGCGTGAGCGACTTCTGGATCTGCTCGGGGCTGCCTTCCAGCGTCAGGTCATCGTGTGAGGCTGTCTTGAGCACCCAGTCGGTGGACTGCAGCTCGCTGTTGGCCGCATCCTTGATGGCGTCCTTGATGTAGCCGTTCCAGGCTTCACGCGTGAAGGCGCCCGACACGGCGTAACCGCCGGCCACCACCTGGCGGTCGGCGTCACTCACCAGGCGCGCCACCGTGACCGGGGCAAAGCGCGTGGCGGCACGTGCCTTGATCTCGGCATACACACGCTCGCGTGCCGGCATGCCCTTGATGACGCGACGCAGGTTGTCGCGGGTCTGGTCCAGCAGGCTGAGGTTCAGCTCCTGCTCGGGGAAGGCGCCATCGCCCATCTGCGCCATCGCAAACGACAGGATGCGCTCGGCCTTCTGGATGAGCTGCTCGCGCGGCATGTTGCCGCGGTTGGCATCCAGCCAGGTGCGCCAGAAGCGCGTGAGCTGGTCGCTCATGTGGCCCGGCTCCAGGCGGCTGCGGTCGCCCAGCATCAGATAGGCCTTCAAGGCGTTGTAGGCCTCGGTCACGTTGGTGCTCGACGCGTTGGCATAGGGGGAGCCCGCGGCGGGTGCTTCGGCCATGGGGTCGCTATTGGCACGCTCGTTGATCACGCCGGACGCGGCGGCCGCCACGGCGAGGGCCGCATCCGGTCGGGCATTCGGCTGCCCATTGGGATCCGGCAGGAACTGCAGCGGCCGCAGGTCAGCCGCGTGCGCATTGACCTCACCCAGGTAAGCCGCGATGGCCTGGGCCGTGGGCTTGAGCATCACCACCTGCAGGCCGTTGTAATACTCCTCCTTCAGCCGGTCTTCGATGGCTTGCCCCTGATACAGCCCCAGGCCGATCGACCAGGGTCGCGTCTGGCGGTAGCGCTGCATCTGTTCCAGGCGATCCTGCAGGATCTCCAGGGCTTCCAGGCGCGATTGCAGGTCCACGCGCTTGTCCTGTACCTGCTGGGCCTTGATCAGATCGGCCTGCACATGGGCGACCAGCTCGCGGTTACCCATGTACGACCAGGTCCACGCGGCCAGCAGCGCGCCCAGCAGCAGCATGCCGCCGAAGAAAGTGGCATAGCGCAAACGCAGCTTGGTGCGGCTTGTGTACTGCTGGACCAGCTGGCGATCCGCGAAGATCACGCGAGAGAACAGCTCCTTGAGGAAAAAGCCGCTGTTGGAGTACACCGCGGCCGATGTACCCGGCTGCAGCTGCAGGCCGAACTGCTCGGCCACGCGCTCGCTGGCGCGGCTGGTGGACTGCCCCTCCTGCACCGCGCTGGTGAAGTAGAACCCACGGAAGATCGGGCGGAACTGGTAGGGATTCTCTTCGAACAGCGTGTTGATGAAGGTGCGCATCGCCGGCTTGAGCGCAGCGAACTCCAGCGGGAAGGTCAGCACGCCGGGCGGCAGCTGCTCGCCCCGGTGCATCGACATGCGTGCCACGGAGGCCTCTTTCAAGCCCTGGTAAAGCGTTTCGAAATGCGTCTCGAACAGTGAGACGGCGTCCACCGACCCCGTGGTGTCATAAGGCAGGGTCGCGCCCCAGACCTTGTCGCGCTCGCTGCGGTCGCGGTCCTCGAAGAAGTCAACGAAACCGGCGATCAGGTCGGCCTTGGTGAACACCACATAGACTGGCGCAAACACCTCCAGCTTCTCGGTCAGCTCCTGTACATGCTGGCGCAGCTTGCGCGCCAGGTCAATCGCGAACTCGGGCCGATTGGCGCCCAGCTCGGCGATGCTCACCGCGATGATCACGCCATTGAGCGGCGCCTTGGGCCGATACCGCTTGAGCAGCGACAGAAAGCCCATCCACTCCTTGCGATCCTCTTCATGCACCGAGTAGCGGCCAGCGGTGTCCAGCAGGATGCCTTCGGTGGTGAAGTACCAGTCGCAATGGCGCGTGCCGCCAATGCCCTGGATGACGTTGTCGGCGCTGTCGGCAAACGGGAACTTCAAGCCTGACTTGACCACGGCCGAGCTCTTGCCCGCAGCCGGGTTGCCGATCACGGCGTACCAGGGCAGTTCGTACAAGGCGGCCGCGCCGGAGGTCTCGCCCAGCTTTGACGATTTGATCAGCTTGACGGCTTCGGCCATGCGTTCGCGCACGGCGGCCACTTCATCCTGCTTGCCGGCCTTGGCGGCCGCCTTCATGGCCTTGTCGGCCTCGGCGTTCATGGCGTTTTCAAGCGACTGCGCGGCCTTGCGGGCCTTGTAGCGTCGCACGCCCCACACGCTGGCCCAGGCCAGCAGCAGCAAGGCCAGCACCAGAACGGCCCACACCAGGCCGATGCGCATCGCGTCTGCGCCCACCAGAAGGAAGCCTGCCAGAGCGGCCAGGCCAATACAGCCCAGCACGCGAGGATCAAGAAGGAACTGCCAGATTCGTTGCATGGACATATCCAGTGTCGATCAGGCTGTGGCGACGGCTGCGCCCGAAGGCGCCAGCGCAACCACAACCCGGTCATGAGAAGACTGCACGTGCGTGGCGACGGCCACCAGATCGGACGACCCGCTCGCACGCAGGGCCGTGCAAGCCAGCGCAGAGGGAACCAGGGCACGTGCGAGACCGATGTCGCCACAGGACTCGCCTACGCGCGTCACCGCCAGCATGGGGTCCGCGCCAGGCATGACCTCCTGGAGGGCTTCGAACAACTCCGCGGTGCGACTGGCGCGGTGATCCGCATCGGACACCACCAGCAGGCGGTCCTTGTCGGCCTGGTTCAAGGCCAGCGCCTGCTGCAAGGCCGCACCCAGCTCGACCGCCCCTACTCGCCCGGCGGCATCGGCCGACTTGTCACGCGTGGCCCGCACGGGACGCCACATGCGCACCGGTGGCACATCGGGTTCTGCCGACATGGGCCAATGCTCATTGGCCAGCAACAATCCTGCCGCAGCCTCGCCGGGCACCTTGCCGGTCTGGTGGGATGACGTGAACAGCTCGCCCACAGCCTGCATGCGCTCGACGCCGGGTTCATTGACGGCGCTGTCAACCGCCAGGATCAGCAGCAACTCGGGGCGTGGGTTTCGCGACCACTGCACGATCTGGTGGTCAACTTCCTCCCACAGGCACTCCGGCCGCTCGACTGGTTCCGTCAGCCAGCGCAGCCCTGTGGTCTGGTGCGCCTCGGCCCAGTCCAGCAAAGCACCGCACTGGCTGCGGACCCAGTCCACAGCCGACTCACGTTCGGCTGCCGACCAATGCCGGGGCAGCAGCAGACGCATCGTCAACTGCGGCGCCATGGCAGCGCGCGCTTGTGCCTGCGCCCGGTTGACTGGCGCAGCCACGCCCGAGAGGTGGGCCTTCATGGGCGGATGTGACTGGCCGCCTGCCATCTCCACCGCGGCTGGCCCTGCCCTAGAAGACAGCGCCGACAACGGCCATGCCTGAACGGCCTGCAGCATCTGGTGCAAAGGGCCCTCCAGCAAGGCCAGGCCCCGCAAGACGGGTTCAGAAAGGTGCGAAGCCTGCGTCAGCTCGGCATGCGCATCCAGCCAGTCACACACGTCCAGATCGGCCACGCGAGAGGTGAACACGGGCATACCGTCCACGTCCTGGAGCTCACTGTCCAGCTCCGGCCGCACGGCATGCGAACGCAGCCCGGCCCATGCGCCCGCGGCATCGTTGCCCGCTGCCAGCGTGACCGCTTCGGCGAGCACCCAGGCAGACAAGCCGCGCTGCGCCTCGTCAGAAGATGTCTGGGCTGGCATCGCCACGGCGGGCGCAGCGGCGCTGCTTTCGGGCGCGGCCAGAATCGGGGCTGCGGCCTGCAAGCGCAATCGCTTCACCGCCCACAACACCAGCAGCAGGAACACCGTGAGCAGCACCGGCAACACGAACAGTTGCCCGACGATCTCGCCCGCACTCGCATCATGCGCATCGCTTTGCCACCGCCAGATGGTGATCAGCCACACGATGATGGTGATCGCCAG
This sequence comes from Aquabacterium sp., assembly GCA_016185075.1. Taxonomy (GTDB): domain Bacteria; phylum Pseudomonadota; class Gammaproteobacteria; order Burkholderiales; family Burkholderiaceae_C; genus Aquabacterium. Next base: position 17,839 of record JACPOH010000277.1, read on the forward strand.
CCACAGTGCGCCCGCCTTCAATACCTTGGTCATGCCCTGACTGCCCGCTAGATGACCGTGTCGCTACCGACCCCGACCCGTTGATGTGTGTGGCACCCGAAGCGTCAGTTGCCCGTGGAGACGGCCTGCGCGGCAATGAGCGTGGCCCCGCAGGCGCACTTGTCGCCGTGGCGCGCGGCGGGCTTGCCGTCAATGATCATCGTGGGATCACCCGACACGATCACGGTCGTACCATGGTTGCGCTTGGGGCAGGTGACCTGGTCCCCCACCCTGGCAATGCGCTTGCCATGCGTGTCGCTGGTGCCGGAAGCTTCGACCACGGTGCCACCATGATCGGTGGTGTCACCCAATACGATGAATGGACGTCCCATGGCGTCAAGTTCCCTGTGTGATGTTGTTGGTGTCACCCGGCTTGAGCCGGTGCGGGGCGAGTCTAAATGCTGCAAGCTGGCGCCAGCCCCCCCGCTGGAGGGGTGACGCCGTTACCAACTGTGTCAAATGCGCTCAGCGGTTAACTGCGGCACGGATGGCCGCCTTGGCCTCAGGTTTGCGCCACTCGACATGGCCCAGATCCATCATCTGCCAGCGCCCGCCCCAGGTCAGCCCGATCCGCTCGGCCACCTGGCCGAACAACTCGTAGCCACGCATGGCCCAGGGGTTCTTTTCGGAGATCACCAGCCGGCCTTCCTTGTAGAAGGCACAGTCCACCGCCAGGCCGTACTGGTGGTAGCTCTGCCAGGCGCCAGACATGGTCACTTGGCTGCCTTTGCTGGCCAGCATGGCCTGACGCTCGGGGCTGCGATAGCCTTCCAGCAACGCCATCTCGTAGCCGTGTTCTTCTTTCATGATCTTGAAGACAGCCAGCACCCGTTGCACGAACTCGGCATCCATCTGGTCCCAACGACGGTCGGCGCTCGACAACATGGGGCGTTCGATCTCGACCTCGGCCGTGGTGAACACGGCGGGTGGCAACGGTGGCGGAGGCACAAGTTGCTCGCCAGCCAGCAAATGCGCCACTTGTCGGTTGCCCGGGTCAACGCGGTCATCAAACCCGTCGAGCGCCCGCGGGCCATGCCCGCCCCAACCCAGCACGATCATCGCGGGTGCCAGCAAGAGCGGCAGGCCGCCCAACGCCCACATCCAGCGCGACCGACGCCAGTTGGGCAAGACGCCAAGCAAGCGATCACGCCAATGCGGAAAAACCAGCAGCGCCAGCACGCCGCAGCCCAACGTGAAAGCCAGCCATACCCACCCTGTTCGCGCCATTTTTGTAACTATTGATTGCAGCCTGCCGACCACCCCATGACGCCCGAGACAGGTCGTCCTTAGAATTCGCCGATTACGCAAAGAACCAAGGGAGACCGGCTTGAGCCAGCACAGCGGTGGGCGCCTCGCTCGCCACCACACCCCAGACCGACCCGGCCGCCCCAGCCTGGAACGCCCCAGCCTGTTTGCAGGCATGGACGATGAACCGAGTCGATTCGATGGTGACACGCAGCGCGTGCGCATTCTATCGACGCTGGAATCCACGCGCCGCCCTGCACGTGGCCCGATGAAGATCTACGGGGTCACTAAGAAGAAGCGCGGCAACTGGCAGACCAAAGCCTTGGTGGCGCTGATGCTGCTGGGCGTGCTGAGCCTGCTGGCCAGCCTCGTGGTGGTGTTGCTCAACGGCCGAGCCGCAGAGCCCGCGTCGCCATCGAAGGCCCCGGCGGCCAACGCCAAGGCCCTTGCCCTATCCTCAGGCGGCGCCAAGAACCCGCTGGCGGCGCTCATGGCTGCGCCCCCACGCGTCCAGGCCAGCAACCAGACCAACCACCAGGTCGGCAGCCCGCCAGCCCAAGCCCCCACACCCGGCACACAGACGGCTGTGATCGCTGCCGTGATCGAGAACATCCCGGCATCACCCTTGCCTGACAAGGCCACCCAGGCCAGCGCGCCCCCGGCCACAACGCTCGCGCTGGCCGCCCCTGCAAGCGCCCAAACGCGCAAACAGGCGCCGGCCGAGGTGCCCGCCAAGGTGCCCACCCTGGCGCCAGAAACCGGCAAGCCGGCCAGGCCCGCCGCGACGGCCAGCAAGCGCGTGGCATCCGCCGGTCATGCCGACGACGACGTGGCCCTGCTGGAGGCCATGTTCGCCCATACGCGGCCTCGGCCCGCTGCGGAGTCTGCGGCGGATGAAATCCGGCGCCGTTGCAGTGGCCTGAGCGGTGCCGACGCCGCCACCTGCCGCGCGCGGGTGTGCGTCCAGAACCCGACGGCAGCCGTCTGCCACCAGGACTGAACAAAGCCGGTTCACGGCCAGATTTCGCGCTTGGCGAGCCCTCGGCAAACCGGATGCGCAGCAGGGTTGTCCAGCCCTTGTTAGCATCGAGGGTCTGCCACCCCCTAGTCCCTGGACGCGCCATGACCACTCCGTCGCTCAGAGCCATCGAGACCGCCAAGTCGGAAGCCCTCAACACAGAGGCCGCCGAGCACGAGGGTGTACCGGTTTCCGTCAAGATCCGTGAACGGATCAAGGCCGCGCAAAAGCGTTTTCACGCCAATGACAACATCGCCGACTTCATCGAACCCGGCGAACTCGACAAGCTGCTCGACGAAGTGCAGAGCAAGATGAGCGCGGTGCTGTCCAGCCTGGTCATCGACACCGAAAGCGATCACAACACGCAGGACACGGCCCGTCGCGTGGCCAAGATGTACCTCAACGAGATCTTCAGAGGTCGCTACCACGCTGCGCCATCGGTCACGGAGTTTCCCAACGCGGAACGGCTCAACGAGCTGATGATCGTCGGCCCGGTCACCGTGCGCAGCGCGTGCTCCCACCACCTGTGCCCGATCATTGGCCGCGTCTGGATCGGCGTGATGCCCAACGAGCACTCCAACCTGATCGGGCTGTCCAAGTACGCACGCCTGATTGACTGGATCATGAGCCGCCCACAGATCCAGGAAGAAGCTGTCACCCAGGTGGCCGATGTGCTGCAATCGCACATGAACCCTGACGGCCTGGCCGTGGTCATGGAAGCCGACCACTTCTGCATGCACTGGCGGGGCGTGAAGGACATGGACTCGAAGATGATCAACAGCGTCATGCGGGGCTCCTTCCTCAAGGACCCGAACTTGCGCAGAGAATTCCTGTCCCTGGTCAACCACAAGAAAGGCTGAGCCCCATGTTGGTACGTTTGCTGTATGCCAGCCGCGCAGCTGAGGCGCTCACCCCCGAAGCCGTGGACAGTATCCTGGCCACATCACGCAAGGGTAACCCGGCACTGGGCATCACCGGCTTGCTGTGCTACAGCGGGGACATCTTCATGCAGGTGCTGGAAGGCGGCCGTGATGCCGTCAGCCAGCTCTACAACACGATCAGCCAGGACCCCCGCCACCGTGACGTCGTGCTGCTGGATTACGAGGAAATCACCGAACGCCGCTTTGCAGGCTGGACCATGGGCCAGGTCAACCTGGCCCGCGTGAACCCTTCCATCCTGCTGAAGTACTCGGAGCGCCCGGTGCTGGACCCCTATGCGGTGTCGGGCAAGGTGTCGATTGCCTTGCTGGAAGAACTGATCGCCACCGCGTCCATCGTGTCACGGCCTTGCTGAGCGCCGTATCTGCCGGGCCCACCTTGTTGCTGGGCCTGGACTTCAGTTGCGCGCCCAGCCAACGCAAGCCGCTCACGCTGGCGTGGGGTCGTAGGGCAGGGCACGCCATCAAGCTGGACCGCGTTGACGCCCTGCCGACGCTGGCAGAACTCGAGGCCCTGCTGGCCCCGGGCTACCCGCCACTGGCCGAGGGCTTCGTCATGGCGTGCGACTTCCCCTTCGGCCTGCCCATGCCCTTTGTCGACGCCCTGCGTGTGCATGGCCCGGGTGAACTCCCTGCGCTGCTGGCCGATCTGGATGACCCCGCCAAAGGCCAGGCCGCAGACCGGCTGATACAGGCACTGCACCGCCATTGCGGCAACCGGGCCGGCTTCCAACAGCTGATCGACACCTGGGGGCAAAGCTGGCACATGGATCGCCCGCCAGGCAGCAAGCTCCTGCACCGCCCGACCGACCAGGCCGCGCCAGGGGTCTCGAGCACCAGCCCCCTGCAAACGCGTTATGTGCCCGTGGGCAAGATGTACTTTGAAGGCATGGCACGTCTGATCCAGGCTGATCTGACCCTGCCCGGCTTGCGCCATGGCCGAGCACAGGCCGTGGCCTTCGAAGCCTATCCGGGCTTGCTGGCCCATGAACTGCTGGGGCGGCGCAGCTACAAGAGTGAAACCGACGCCACCGACGAGCGGCTGATCGCCCGCATGGACCTGGTGGACGCCCTGGAGCAAGGCCGCAGCCGCCTGGGCTTGCGACTCAAACTCAGCCCCGCCCAGCGTGACTGGCTGGTGTC
>JACPOH010000290.1 GCA_016185075.1 Aquabacterium sp.
ATCCAGGCCCACTATGACCTGGGCAACGCGTTCTATCGGCTCTGGCTCGACCCCACCATGAGCTACTCCAGCGCCTGGTTCGAAGGAGATCACAGCCGCGACATGGTCGAGGCCCAGCGGGCCAAGGTCAAGCGTGCGCTCAATGAGGCCGGCGTGAGCCTGGCGCAGCCGGGCCAGCGCGTGCTGGAGATCGGTTGCGGATGGGGCGGCCTGGCCGAGATCGCCGCATCCGAGCACGGGGCCCATGTCACCGGGGTCACCTTGTCCACCGAGCAACTGGCCTGGGCCAAGGAGCGCATGGCCAACGCGGGGCTGTCCGACAAAGCAGACCTTCGGCTGCAGGACTACCGCGACATCAAGGATCAACCCTTCGATGCCATCGTCTCCATCGAGATGTTCGAAGCGGTGGGCCGTGAGTACTGGACCAGCTATTTCGAGACGGTCAAGCGCTGCCTTAAGCCAGGCGGGCTGGCCTGCCTGCAGACCATCACCATCCATGACGACCTGTTCGACCGCTACGTGAAGTCCACCGACTTCATTCAGCAGTACATCTTCCCGGGTGGCCTGTTGCCCAGTGACAAGGCTTTCCGCGAAGAGGCGCGGCGAGCCGGCCTGGAGGTGGTCAACGCCATGGCCTTCGGGCCCGACTACGCCGAGACCCTGCGCCGTTGGCGAGCCGACTTCCATCGCCACATCGCGCAGATCCAGGGGCTGGGCTTCGACGAGCGCTTCCAGCGCATCTGGGAGTTCTACCTCGCGTACTGTGAAGCGGCGTTCGACATGGGCAACACCAACGTGGTCCAGTACACCTTGCGCAAGGCGCGTTGAGCGCACGACCGGGCCATCCGCATCATGAGCCAAGCTGTCCTGCCCCACGCCGCGTGCGCGCGCTATGGCCTGCTGGGCTTGCCGCTGGCCTTTGTGGCCATGCCCCTTTATGTGGTGCTGCCTGCGCACTATGGGCAGACCTGGGGCGTGCCGCTGGGCTTGCTGGGGGCCGTGCTGCTGGGGGCCAGGCTGGCCGATGCGTTCGTCGACCCCTTGATCGGCCGCTGGGCTGACCGCCTGCTGGGGCAGCCGCAGCAAGCTGTCCGGGCCCTGTGGGCCATGGCGGTGGCCTTGTCGCTGGGCTTTGCCGCGGTGTTCTTCCCGCAGGCCAGCGGGCAGGCCGCGCTGTTGTGGTGGTGCGGTGTGACGATGGTGTTCACATTCCTCGCCTACAGCCTGGGCAGTGTGTTGTACCTGGCGTGGGGCAGCCGTCTGGGCGGCAGTGTGGGGCAGCGTGCGCGCCTGGTGGCCTGGCGTGAAGGCTTTGGCTTGCTGGGTGTGGTGCTGGCCAATGTGTTGGCGGTGCAGGCCGGGCCTGGCTGGACAGCGCTCGCCTTGCTCGTGAGCCTGCTGATCGGCGTGGCGGCCATCATGCAAGGGCCGAGGCCGCCTGCCAACGAAGAGGCCGAGAGGCCCCGTCCGGACGGTCACGAGCACGACCTGCGCCTGCCTTGGCGTGTCGACGCGTTTCGCAAGCTGCTGGGCCTGTTTCTGCTCAACGGCATTGCCAGCGCCATACCGGCCACGCTGGTGCTCTTCTTCATCCAGGACCGACTGCAGGCTCAGGCTTGGGCCGCAGCATGCCTGGGCCTGTATTTCCTGATGGCCGCTTTCAGTGTGCCGTGGTGGGTTCGTACCGTCAGTCGCCTGGGCCCGATGCGGGCCTGGTCCCTGGGCATGGCCCTGAGTGTCATGAGTTTTGTCGGGGTGCTCCTGCTGGAGGCCGGTGACGTGTGGGTGTTCCTCCTGATCTGCGCGTGCAGTGGCTGGGCCCTGGGCGCCGATCTCACGGCCCCTGGCACCTTGTTGACGGGTGTGGTCCAGCAGGCCGGGCATGCAGCCCAGGCGGAGGGCGTGTACGCCGGTTGGTGGCAATGGGCCACCAAGCTGAACCTGGCCCTGGCTGCCGGCCTGGCCTTGCCCGCCTTGCAATGGCTGGGTTACGCGCCTGGCGCACGCGATGCGCAAGCCCTGCTGGCGCTCACGCTGGTCTACGGCGCTTTGCCCTGCCTGTTCAAGTTGCTGTCGCTGGCATGGTGCTGGCGCTGGCGCAACCTGACCGCGTTTGCTTGAAGAAAGACGAGTTGCCCATGGCCAAACGGTATCTGCCCCTTCATGTTGCCGCCGCCAGCCTGCTGGCGGTCACGCTCGCCGGTTGCGCCGGTGGCCCTGTACCTGCGGATTACGCCAGGGAGCAGCCTGTGCTGAACCTGCGCGAGTACTTCAACGGCCCGCTCACGGCACACGGCATCTTCACCGACCGTTCCGGGCGCGTGGTCAAGCGCTTCACCGTGCAGATGGTCGGCCGCTGGCAAGGTGGCCAGGGCGTGCTCGAAGAAGACTTCACCTACAGCGATGGCAGCAAGCAACGCCGCGTCTGGCGCCTCACTGATCTTGGGCAGGGACGCTGGCGCGGTCAGGCCGATGACGTGGTCGGCGAGGCGACGGGTGAGGTGGCCGGCAATGCGCTCAACTGGCACTACACCCTCAGCCTGCCGGTGGACGGCAAGGTCTACGAGGTCCAGTTCAACGACTGGATGTACCTCATGGACAACCGCACCATGCTCAACAAGGCCGTGATGAGCAAGTTCGGCATCACGCTGGGTGAGGTCACCCTGAGCTTCAGCAAGCCCTGAGCGCGCCAACCGGGTTCACAAGATGTCTCTCAACCCTCGCATGACACAATGGGCCGGCCGCGCAGTCTGGCTGATCGGTGCCTCCACGGGCATTGGTCGCGCGACGGCTTCCAGGCTGCACGCCCTGGGCGCGCAGGTTTTTGTCTCGGCGCGCAACGAGGCTGCCTTGCAGGCCTTCGTGGCGCAGCACCCCGGCAGCGTGGCCGTGCCGCTGGACGTGGTGGACGCGGCCTCCGTGCGGCTGGCCAGCCAGCGTGTGCGGGAGCAGGCACACCGTGGGCAGCTCGACATGGTGGTGTACTGTGCGGGCTACTACAAGCCCATGCGTGCACAGGACTTCGACCTCGGCGAGGCCTTGCGCCATCAGCACATCAACTACGACGGCGCCTTGCACGTGCTGGACGCCGTCTTGCCCGGCCTGCTGCAGCAAGGTGGCGGGCACATCAGCCTGGTGGCCAGCGTGGCGGGCTTTCGCGGCCTGCCCAAAGCCCTGGCCTATGGCCCTACCAAGGCGGCGCTCAACTCGCTGGCCGAAACCCTGTATCTGGATCTCAACCCGCAGGGCATCGGCGTCTCTGTTGTCAACCCGGGCTTTGTGGCCACGCCCATGACGGCGCACAATGACTTCAGCATGCCTGCCTTGCTTACACCGGAGCAGGCGGCTCTGGAGATGGTGGCCGGCTGGGAGGCCGGTGCGTTCGAGATCCATTTCCCGAGACGCTTCACCTTGTGGCTCAAGCTGCTGCGGCATCTGCCCCACGCGCTGTACTTTCCTGCCGTGCGCCGGGTGACCGGCCAATGACGTGAAGGAGCCCGCCATGAGCGTGACACCCATGCCCTCCCACCGCACCGACGTGGCCCATCACGCCATGCCGCTGTTCGTGGCCTACTTCGAGCGGCTGCGCGAGCAGGATCTGCACGAGCTGGCCCGCTTCTACGCGCGCGATGCCCATTTCAAGGACCCGTTCAACGAGGTGCAGGGCTTGCAGGCCATCGAGGCGATCTTCCAGCACATGTTCCGGACGCTGGACGGGCCGCACTTCCTCGTGAAGGAGCGCCTGGCGCAAGGGCAGCAGGCTTTCCTCACCTGGGATTTCCGCTTCCGCTTCAAGGGAAAACCGGACTGGCAGCTCATCCATGGGGCCACCCGCCTGCAATTCGATGCCCAGGGGCTGGTGGTGCTGCACCGCGATTACTGGGATGCCGCTGAAGAGCTGTATGAAAAACTGCCCGTGCTGGGCAGCCTGATGCGCTGGCTCAAACGGCGGGTCGCGAGCTGAGACGCCTGTGCGTGCAGGCTGCCCGTTTCCCCGCGGGCAACAGGGGCGGTCGTACTGTGCCCCACTTAAATGAGGGGGTCCTTGTGCACAAAGGCACGTCGGTGCCGTCCATGGCCTTTCCAACCCTCAAGTTGGGGGATGACGGCACCGATGGACAGGTCATGATGGCCTTGAGGTCCAAGGAATTGGCCTTATCTGCGAGGCAAGCCTGAAGGACCACGGAGTATCGTTCATGCACATGCTTTACAACTCGGACAGCTATGCAGTCGTCCAGATCGAGTTGCCCGCCACGGATGCCCTGGTGTCGGTGGACTCGGCCACCAGCCTCAAACGGGGTGGCTATGAAATCGTGGACAAATTTGCCCGCAAGGAACTCTTCATCGAAGGGGCCCTGGCCGAGACGTTCAAAGAGGGCGTCGAGGCCCTGATCGAAACCTCGCCCAGCGTCGAGGAGTTCGACGCCTACCTCGAACGCTTTGCCGGCATGGCGCAGCAGCCAGTCGTGATGCATTGAACACCTTGTTGACCTGGCGAGCCTGAACAGGCTCAAGCGCACCCCCTTTCGCGCCGAAAACCGATCACATCTCAAAGTCATTGATCGAGTCTGGCGCGAGGCCGCCCTGCCCTGGGTGGCCTCACGGGGGAAATGCGCATGTCACAACCATGGATGGAGCCGCACTACGACGCGGTGCTGCTGCTGGCAGCCTGTGCGATCGCGGTGTACGCGCTCTATGTGCAGCATCTGGTGGTGCGTCGCGCGCGCGCTCACGATCGCGAGACCGCGTTCACCTGGCTGCTCGGCGGCGCACTCAGCGTGGGCACGGCCATCTGGGCCGAAGGGCTGCTGGGCCTGATCGCCCTGAAGCTGCCCATGCAACTGGGCTACACACGCGCCATCGTGCTGGCGGCCTGGTTGCCCGCCGTGGTGCTGGCTGCCGGCTCCATTCGCCTTTACACCCATGCCGGGCTGGCGCTGCACATGCGGGTGCTCGGCGGCGTCATGGTGTGTGCGGCCGTCTGCCTCTTGAACTTGATCATCGTGTCGTCCTTGGTGATCAAGCCCTCGGTGCAGTGGGATCCGCGCCATGTGGGCGCCGCCATCTGCGTGATGCTGCTGGCCAGCGCGGCGGGATCGGTGCTGATCCGATGGGCGCTCGACGGGTCGTTGCGGCATGGGCGCACCCTGGCCGCGTCCGCCGTGGTGGCCATCCTGTTTCGACTCGGGCAGATGCTGTTGATCGCCGCGGTCAATGTGCCGGCAGACGCGGTGAGCATCACGGGCGACCAGATGTCGGCCGACTACCTGCAGCTGCTGCTGACTGCGCCCGTCTTCCTCTTGCTGGCGGTGGTTCATTGGGGCACGGTGCTCGATGACCGGGCCTTGCGTCGCCAGGAGGCCTTGAAGGCCTCGCTGGAGCAGGCGCAGGCC
>JACPOH010000291.1 GCA_016185075.1 Aquabacterium sp.
GCCCTGACTTCGACAAGATCAAGGCCAGCCTCAAGACGCCGGTGATCTTCGATGGCCGCAACCTGTACGAGCCCGCCCTGGTCAAGCAGGCCGGCCTCAGCTACGACAGCATCGGGCGGCAATCGGCATGAAGATCCTGGTGACGGGTGCAGCCGGCTTCATCGGCATGCACACCACGCTCAAGCTGCTGGCACGCGGTGACGAGGTCGTGGGCATCGACAACATGAACGATTACTACGACCCGCAACTCAAGCGGGATCGTCTGGCCGAAATCGATCGCCTGGCACCGGCGGGGCGCTTCCGCTTCATCCAGATGGACGTGGCCGACACCTCGTCCATGACCGCCTTGTTCAAGCAGGAGCGCTTCGAGCGTGTCGTCCATCTGGCGGCACAGGCCGGCGTGCGCTACTCGCTGCAGAACCCGCATGCCTACGCGCAGTCCAACCTCGTGGGCTTCGTCAATGTGCTGGAGGGTTGCCGCCACCATCAGGTTCAGCATCTGGTGTATGCCAGCAGCTCCAGCGTGTACGGCGGCAACGTCAAGATGCCGTTTGCCGAGAGTGACCCGGTGGACCACCCCGTCAGCCTGTATGCGGCCACCAAGAAGGCCAACGAGCTGATGGCGCACACCTACAGCCACCTCTACGGCCTGCCCACCACGGGCTTGCGTTTCTTCACGGTGTACGGCCCCTGGGGGCGCCCCGACATGGCGCCCATGCTGTTCACCAAAGCCATCCTGGCCGACGAGCCCATCAAGGTGTTCAACCATGGCCAGATGAAGCGCGACTTCACCTACATCGACGACATCGTCGCTGGCGTGGTGGCCACCCTGGACCGCACGCCCGAGCCGGATGCCGCGTTTGATCGCCAGCAGCCGAACTCGTCTTCATCCTGGGCACCGTACCGCGTGTTCAACATCGGGCACAGCGAGCCCGTTGAGCTGCTCACCTTCATCCAGGCCATTGAAAAGGCCCTGGGCAAGGAAGCCGTCAAGGACATGCAGCCCATGCAGCCCGGTGATGTGGTGGCCACTTACGCCGACACCTCGCGGCTGGAGGCCTGGACGGGTGTACACCCCAGCGTGTCGATTGACGACGGCGTGCGGCACTTTGTGGATTGGTACAAAGCTTACTTCCGCAAGGCTTAAAGGGCACGGAACTTGTATGTACGCTCCTCGAAACGAAAGAGGGGCGTCTCATGGTTTCCAGAAACATCGCATTGGACTATGCCAAGGGTATTGGCATCGTCATCGTTGTATTTGCCCACCTGTGGCGCGGGCTGGCCGGCGCGGGTTTGCTCAATGGCTGGAGCCCTGATGTCGTGGCCGGGATCAGCAGCGCCTGCACGCTGTTGTCCATGCCCATTTTCTTTTTTGTGTCAGGCCTCTTGTATGGCCGCAGCATGGCACGCCGGCACGGGCTCAAAGAGTTTGCCGGCAAGGTCGATGCCATTTTTTACCCGTATCTCATCTGGTCGGTCATCATCGGCCTGTTCGAAATGCTGGGTTCCGGCTTGCGCAACCACAGCGGCCATTGGGGGGATGTGCTGGATATTCTCTGGAACCCGCACGGCATATTCTGGTTCCTGTACGTTTTGCTGCTCACCTTCGCACTGGTGGAATTGATGATTTACGTGGTGGGGGTGCAGTGGGCTCGCCTGCTCGTGCTGCCGACGGGGGCCTTGCTTTTGCTGGCCTACCCCTGGGCGCCGCGGCTGTTCTGCCTGCCCGAGTTCTGCATGAGTTTCATCTATTTCGCCCTGGGCATGACACTGGCGGGTGTGCTGCCCAAGGTGCAAAGGCCGTCCTGGCCGGGCTTCGGTCTGGCCTCGCTGGCTTTGCTCACGTTCACCTACCTGGCCCATGCCGCCTGGCACATGGGCACGCACAGCATGCGCTCTGTGTCACCCAATGCGCTCCTGACCGCGCTGGCCATCTTGCTGCTGTTCATGACCATGTGTTATGCCTTGCCAGAGAAGGGGCTGGCGTGGCTGGCTTATCTGGGTGAGCGCTCCATGGATATATACCTGGTGCACCTTTTGTTTGTGGCCACGGTCAGAATATTCTTGCACAAGGTTATTCATGCCCAGGCCTTGCTTGTTTATCTGGTTCCGGGTATTTGCC
>JACPOH010000292.1 GCA_016185075.1 Aquabacterium sp.
TCAGCGTGTCGGCCGAGGTGGTGATGAAGCCCTCTTTGAAGACGCCTTCGATACCCATTTCAATTACCTCTAGAAAATTCCAGTGCCAGAGCGACTGCGAGAACGGTCGCGAAAACGGTCGCGAGACAAGCCGAAGAGGGGATCACTCCCAGTCCAGCGCGCCCTTCTTCCATTCGTAAGCGAAACCCACAACCAGAATGCCCAGGAACAACATGATGGCCAGGAAACCGGTCATACCCACTTCCTTGAGCGCCACAGCCCAAGGGAACAGGAATGCGATTTCCAGGTCAAACAGGATGAAGAGGATGGCCACCAGGTAGTAGCGCACATCGAACTTCATGCGCGCGTCTTCGAAGGCCTCGAAGCCGCACTCGTAGGGGGAGTTCTTGGCCTCGTCAGGACGACGGGGACCGAGCAGAAAACCAAGCGCCTGTGGCGCAATGCCCACACCCACGCCGACGAGGATGAAAAGAATGACGGGCAGATATTGCTCAATGTTCATGGCCAGGGGCTTTCAGAACGAACAAGACGCGTGATTGGACCACACAGACAAAACAAAAAGCGCGCCAGGCATGCAATCAATCGGGTTTGAACCCAAGATGACAGCACCCACAGCGCGCCCACCGGAGGACTTCGTACTGCTGAACCCACCCAACGGAAGGCAGCTTTCCCATCCTTCACGATCAGCTTGGGAGAAACAACCGGCGCTGATCATGGGATTGGCACAAAGACTCGTTTGAAATCTTATGGTGCCGACGGCGAGACTCGAACTCGCACAGCTTTCGCCACTACCCCCTCAAGATAGCGTGTCTACCAATTTCACCACGTCGGCAAGAGGGCCCGCAAAGTGCTTTGACATGACCCGCTCGTTTGTTGCTTCAGCTTGCGTGAGGTTTGCTTACCGAAGCCTCTTATTCTAAACCGATTTTTGTCGCCGATTCGTCACTTGTTCGGAATCAATGCAGCACCGGAGGCCGGCGCAACAGGCGCGGAGACGGCAGAGGCCGCAGAAGAAGTTGGCGCTGCCGGTGGCACCAAACAGGCTGCCAGACGCACCACTACCGAAAGACGCACCCATGTCGGCACCCTTGCCGTGCTGAACCAGCACCAGGCCGATCATGGCCAGTGCGGACAGCACCTGGAGCAAAAGCACCACTGTCATCAAAGCTTGTTGCATGAAAGAAACCTCCTAGACCTTTTCCTGTCGATGACCACACTCAGGCTGAGCGCGCGATGGCAGCGAAATCCGCCGCCTTGAGCGCCGCACCGCCGATGAGGCCACCGTCGATATCAGCCTGAGCAAACAGCTCGGCCGCGTTGTCGGGCTTGACGCTGCCGCCATACAGCAACGGCACCTTGGACGCCTCAGGCTGAGCCGCCTTGAGCTGAGCACGCAGGAAGGCATGAACAGCCTGTGCCTGCTCAGGCGACGCCGTCTTGCCAGTACCAATGGCCCAGACAGGCTCGTAAGCCACCACGATCTGGGCGAGTTGCGCACCCAGTGTGTCGATGACAGCCTTCATCTGGCGCGCCACCACAGCCTCGGTCTGCCCCGCCTCGCGCTCGGCCAGCGTTTCACCCACACAGACGATGGGCGTGAGGCCATGCGCCAGCGCGGCCTTGGCCTTGTCGGCCACCAGTTGGTCGCTTTCACCATGGTAGCTGCGACGCTCCGAGTGCCCCACGATGGCGTACTTCGCACCGAATTCGCGCAGCATCGGGCCGGAGACCTCACCCGTGTAAGCGCCTTGCGCCTGCACGGAGACATCCTGCGAACCCCAGGCAATGGCCGAACCCTTGAGGGCCTCGGCCACATCAGCCAGGAACACGAAAGGCGGGCACACCGCCACGTCTGCCTTGGGCGCCGTGGCAGCCAGATCGGCCGCCAACAGACCCTTGATCAGTTCAGCATTGGATGCACGGCTGCCGTGCATCTTCCAGTTGCCAACAACCAGTTTCTTCATGGCGCGGATCACTGCTGCTGTTGCTGCTGGGCCTGACCTTCGGCTTCCGCGCCTTGAGCTGACGACTCCTGCTCGGCGCGAGGCGCGCGCTCACGGCGTTCGCCACGGTCACCGCGGTCGCCACGATCACGGCCACCACGATCGCCACGCGGGCCACGGTCACCGCGCTCCCCACGCTCTTCACGCTCAGGCATGCCTTCAGGACGCTCCAGCAAGGCCTTCATGGACAGCTTGACGCGGCCCTTTTCGTCCGTCTCGAGGACCTTGACCTTGACGATCTGGCCTTCCTTCAGATAGTCACCCACGTTCTCAACGCGCTCGTGCGCAATCTGGCTGATGTGCAGCAGGCCATCCTTGCCGGGCAGCAGGTTCACCAAGGCACCGAAGTCGAACAGCTTGGTGACGGCACCCTCGTAGGTGGCACCGATTTCGACTTCAGCGGTGATTTCGTTGATGCGCTTGATGGCGAAGTTGGCCTTCTCGGCATCGGTCGAAGCCACGGTGATGACACCGTCTTCGGCGATGTTGATCTGGCAGCCGGTTTCTTCACACAGGCCACGGATGGTGGCGCCACCCTTGCCGATCACGTCACGGATCTTCTCGGGGTTGATCTTCAGGGTGTACAGGCGAGGCGCGAACTCGGAGACTTCCGTGTTGGCCGAGCCCATGGCTTCCACCATCTTGCCCAGAATGTGCAGACGGGCCTCCTTGGCCTGAGCCAGTGCCACCTGCATGATTTCCTTGGTGATGCCCTGGATCTTGATGTCCATCTGCAGCGCCGTGATACCAGACGTGGTACCGGCCACCTTGAAGTCCATGTCACCCAGGTGATCTTCGTCGCCCAGGATGTCGGTCAGCACAGCGAACTTGTTGCCTTCCTTGATCAGGCCCATGGCGATACCCGCCACGTGCGCCTTCATGGGCACGCCAGCATCCATCAGCGCCAGACAGCCGCCGCACACGGAAGCCATCGACGACGAGCCGTTGGACTCGGTGATGTCCGA
>JACPOH010000293.1 GCA_016185075.1 Aquabacterium sp.
CAAAAGGCTGAGGTGGCGTGTGGCGGGGCGCCTTGGTGACGCCGAGACGCGCAGGGGCGAGGTGGGCGCGCGCAGCGCGCTTCGTCAACTGACTGGCCCGATATGTTTGAGCGCAGCGGCGTAGCCGCGTAGCGAGTTAGAGGGCCCCACCTCGTCACGAGCATCGCAGGGCAGTCCTGCCGCAGGCAGGACCGTCAACATGAAGCCCCGCCGCATGCCGCCTCAGCCGCGCCCCGCGCTGCAGCGACAAAGCGCGCATCAGCCCAGCACGTTGTTGTCAGACGTCAAAGCCAGCCAGCCCAGCAAATGCGCGATCAATCCTGCGAATCGCCCCTCAGCGCAAGCGCTTGATCAAACTGGACGTATCCAGCCTGCCGCCCCCCATGGCCTGCACATCCGCATAGAACTGGTCGATCAGTGCCGTCACCGGCAAGCGCGCGCCCTGGCGGCGCCCTTCTTCCAGCACCAGCCCCAGGTCCTTGCGCATCCAGTCCACCGCAAAGCCGAAATCGAACTCGTCCTTGATCATGGTCGGCCCGCGATTGACCATCTGCCAGCTGCTGGCGGCCCCCTGCGAGATCACCTCGATCACCTGCTGCATGTCCAGCCCCGCCTTCTGCCCGAAGGCCAGCGCCTCGGCCAGGCTCTGCAACACGCCACCCACGCAGATCTGGTTGACCATCTTGGCCAACTGCCCCGAGCCACTGTCGCCCAGCAAGGTGACCGCACGCGAATAAGCCGAGATCACCGGCTTGACGCGGTCAAACGCGTAAGCCGCGCCGCCACACATCACCGTCAGCACGCCGTTGATGGCGCCCAGGTTGCCGCCCGACACAGGCGCATCCACAAACGAACAGCCATGCTCGATCGCCAGATGAGACAGCTCGCGCGCCACCTCGGCGGAGGTCGTGGTGTGGTCCACGAGCACGCCGCCCTTGGGCAGGGTCTGCAAGGCACCTTGGGGGCCGCTGACCACTTCGCGGAGGTCATCGTCATTGCCCACGCAGGTGATCACGATCTCGGCGTGCTGTGCAGCTTCAGCAGGCGTGTCGGCCTGTTTGCCACCATGCTCGGCCACCCAGGCGCGCGCCTTGGCCGCCGTGCGGTTGTAGACGGTCACATCGTGGCCAGCCCTCAGCAGGTGCACGGCCATGGGTGCCCCCATGGTGCCCAGGCCAATGAAGGCCACTTTGCGGGCAGGAGACGGGTCGTAGGTCTTGTCGGCAGCGGTCATCGGCATCAACTCCTTTGCGGGTGACCGATTCTGTCAGAGCCTGGGCCGGCCCGCTGCGTGATCGATCAGACGATCTTGAAGTGCTCGGTACCGGCGGACAGGTCGGTGTTGCGCGCGCGCTGGCTGTTGAGCTTGATCTGCAGACGCAGGTCATTGACCGAGTCGGCGTTGCGCAGCGCGTCTTCGTACGTGACGTAGTTGCCTTCGTACAGATCGAACAAGGCCTGGTCGAAGGTCTGCATGCCCAGCTCGCGCGACTTCTTCATGATCTCCTTGATCTCGCCCACCTCACCCTTGAAGATGAGGTCGGAGATCAAGGGCGTGTTGAGCATGATCTCGACGGCAGCCGCGCGGCCCTTGCCTTCCTGGCGAGGCAACAGGCGTTGCGAGACCAGGCCCTTGAGGTTGAGCGACAAGTCCATCAGCAGCTGGGCGCGACGCTCTTCGGGGAAGAAGTTGATGATGCGGTCCAGCGCCTGGTTGGCGCTGTTGGCGTGCAGCGTGGCCATGCACAGGTGGCCGGTTTCGGCGAACTGCACGGCGTGTTCCATGGTCTCGCGATCACGGATTTCGCCCATCAGGATCACATCAGGCGCCTGCCGCAGCGTGTTCTTGAGCGCCATCTCCCAGCCATCGGTGTCGATGCCGATTTCGCGCTGGGTCACGATGCAGTTCTTGTGCGGGTGCACGAACTCGACCGGGTCTTCCAGCGTGATGATGTGGCCGTAGGAGTTTTCGTTGCGGTGGTCCACCATGGCTGCCAGGGTGGTGGATTTACCCGAGCCTGGGGCCCCCACCAGGATGACCAGTCCGCGCTTGGTCATGACCAGTTCCTTGAGCACCTGGGGCAGGCCCATGCCGTCCACCGTGGGCAGCTGCTGCGGGATCACACGCAGCACCAGGCCGACGTGGCCTTGCTGGATGAAGGCGTTGACGCGGAAACGGCCCACACCGCCCGGCGAGATCGCGAAGTTGCACTCCTTGGTGCGCTCGAACTCGGCGGCCTGCTTGTCGTTCATGATGGACCGCGCCAGCGCCATGGTGTGCTGCGAGGTCAAGGGCTGGGGGGACACCTTGGTGACCTTGCCGTCCACCTTGATGGCGGGCGGAAACTCGGCCGTCAGGAACAAGTCGGAGCCACCGCGTGTCACGAGCAGCTTGAGCAAGTCATTGATGAATTTCGAGGCCTGATCGCGTTCCATGGTGGGTCCTGCCTAAATCTCGGTTCGATGGGGTGAATGATGGGGCGTCAGCCAGCGGTGAGCAAGGCGCCCAGCCGCGCGCTGAGCTGGCGCATGCGCAAGGACAGGCGGCGTGCCGTGGAAATCATCAGGGCCAGGCCCAGACGGGGCTCTTCAATGGCCAGTTCGTCCAAAGCGGTATTGCTCAACACGGCCAGCGAGCAGCGGCTCAGGGTGAGGCAGGATGCGAAGCGCGCGCCGGCATCCAGCAGCGACATCTCGCCCAGCACATCGCCCTCGCGCGCTTCGGCCAGGCGGGCACGCGCACCAGTGGGTTGCACGCGGTCCACGGCCACCAGGCCCTCCAGCACGATCAGGGCGTAGTCACCCTTTTCTTCCTGGACGATGAGCTCGCGCCCAGGCGGCACGGTCACGAAGTCCAGGTGGTCAATCAGTTTGCGGTGATCGTCGGGCGCCAGCGAGGCCATCAGGGCATCCTTGCCCCAGGCCTTGAGCAGCAGGGCGAGCCCGACTTCCGGGTCCAGCGCGTGCGCCCCCACCGCCAAGCCACGAGCCGTCCACGCCGAGCTGGCCTTGCTGACCTCGGGCCGCTCCATGAACTGGGTAGCGAAATAGCCTTCATCGTCTGGCTTGGCGTCGGCGGGGCCCTCACCCGGCCGGCCAGCCGTGTTGAGCGAGAAACGATCAAACAACCGCTTCATGCTCAACCTGGGAAGTTCTCTGGAATCTTGGCCTTGGCACGTGCTTCTGCGGGCGAGATCACATTGCGGCGGACGAGGTCCGTCAGGTTCTGGTCCAGCGTCTGCATGCCCAGGCTGTTGCCGGTCTGGATGGACGAGTACATCTGGGCGATCTTGTTTTCGCGGATCAGGTTGCGGATGGCGGGCGTGCCGATCATGATCTCGTGCGCGGCCACGCGGCCCGAGCCATCCTTGGTCTTGCACAGGGTCTGCGAGATCACGGCCTGCAGCGACTCGGACAACATCGCACGAACCATGTCCTTCTCGGCGGCAGGAAAGACGTCGACCACGCGGTCAATTGTCTTGGCGGCCGACGAGGTGTGCAGCGTGCCGAACACCAGGTGGCCGGTTTCGGCAGCGGTCAGAGCCAGGCGGATGGTTTCCAGGTCCCGCATTTCGCCCACGAGGATGGCGTCGGGGTCTTCACGCAGGGCCGAGCGC
>JACPOH010000407.1 GCA_016185075.1 Aquabacterium sp.
CGAGCAAGGCGGTGTGCAGTCCACGGCCAGGAGCTGGTGTGCCATCGACCCAGTAGCGGGTGTGCCAGCGCGCCGGGCCGCCATCGGGCCAACCCCAGTGCAGGTGCTCTGACCAGGCCACGATGTTCTGCCGCAGCGCCACCTGATCCTTCAGGGCCTGCAGATCGCAAGCCGCGTCGCTGAACACCGTTTGCCGTCCATGTTGCATGAGGGCCAGCATGATCTCCTTGCGGGACACCGTCTGCACGGCCACGGCTGGCTTGCCCGCCTGAGGCAGCAGCACCGTGTCTTGGCCAACATCGAACGCTGGGCGTTTGAACAGGTCCAGCGTGTTGTGGTCGTCGGCAGGGGTACGCAGGGCATACGTCAGCTGGCCGGTCTGCGCATCCAGCGTGCGTTCATACAGGGTCGGTGCGATCCCCAGCTCGGCCAGATAGCGGCTCATGCCGACGTCGATGGCCGGTGCGAGGCGTGAGCCGCAGTCGAACTGGATGCCGTCGGTGCTGCCCTGGGCGAGCGGCGCGACCAGGCTCAAGGCGGCCAGGATCAGACTCGTGTGCCACGCAGGCGGCTTGGGCAGGATGCGGGCAAGGAGGCTGGGTGCGCTGTGGCGAGCTGACATCTGGTGCGTCGGTGGCGGCGAATTGGGAATCTTCATGCTGTCATGCGGCGCGAAACCCGGGCTGAGACAAGGTTCAAGCAGAAATGAGAAAAGCCGGGTGACCCCGGCTTTTTGTACAAGCCTCGAAGGCTCGTGTCTTACTTGCTGGCGGCCGAAGCGGCGGCCTTGTGGTGCTTCTTGTGCTTGTGAGCAGCCTTGTGATGCTTCTTGTGTTTGGCAGGTGCCGATGCGGTGGCTGCCGGTTCGCCCATCGGGGCGGTCTGGGCTTGAGCAAAGGACATGCTGGCGAACAAAGCGAGGGCCGATGCGACGAGGAGCGACTTTTTCATGATGAATGTCCTTCTGTAATAAGCAAGCTCTGGTTGGAGCAGAAAAAGCCCCGCAAGCCTCAAACAGCCTGGGGTACACAACGATAACGCAGCTGTTTGACGGCTGGTTGACAGCGTTGGCTACATCAGACACAGGGTTTGACACAGGACATCTGGCGCGCGGGCGACCGGTTCAAAGCTGGAAGCCCACGATGCGCACCAGACCTTCGAACAGCTCGCGCGTGGCGGATGGCTGTTGTGCCGGGGCCCGCGTGCTTTCTTGCGCAAGCTGCGCCGCCCAGTCAGACAGCCACGCAATGGCCTGCGGGTCATAGAACGCGGTGTTGAGCTCGAAATTGAGAAACAGGCTGCGGCTGTCCAGGTTGGCCGAACCACACCACGCGACGTCGTCGTCGACGATGATGGCCTTGGCGTGCAGCATGCGCGGGAACAGCCGGACATCGGCGCCGGCCGCCATCAAGGCACGCAAGGACGGTGCACGCGCCACATCGGCGAGCCTGTGGTTGGAGCGTGCGGGCAGCACCAGCGTGAGCTTCACGCCCCGGCGGCAGGCCATGCACCAGGCGGTCAGCAAGGCATCATCGGGCACAAAGTAGGGCGACACCAGCAGGATGCGTTGTTCGGCACGGTAGGCGGCTGTCATCAGCAGGGCGTACAGCGTGTCGTCGGCATGATCCGGGCCACTGGGTACCCATTGCAGCAAGGCCCCGCCAGCTGGCGAGGAGGGCGTGGCAATGGCTTCGTCGACAACCCCGACTTCTCCGCTGGCCACCCGCCAGTCGTGCTGGTAGAGCTCCTGGGCCTGCCGCGCCAGCGGGCCGCTGACCACGAAGCTGATGTCCGTCCAGACGGGCTGGTCGTCCTGTGCGACGAAGTACTCCGCAGCCAGGTTGCGGCCGCCGCTCCACACATGCAGGCCATCCACGATGACCAGTTTGCGGTGGTTGCGCAGGTTGACCCGCCCGCGCCGGATGTTGCGGAGGACCGGCATGAAGCGCTGCAGCTCGACGCCATCGTCTCGCAGTGCTTTCAGCATCGAACGAGGCGTGGCCCAGCTGCCCACCTCATCCAGCAGCAAACGCACCTTGACCCCGCGACGCGCGGCGCGCCCCAGTGCCGCGGACAAGTCCCTTGCCACGGCGTCATGCCCCAGCACGAAGGTGCAAATGTCGATGCTGTGGGATGCTTGTTCGACGAGTTGCAGGAGACGACGCAGCGCGATCACGCCATCAGCCTGGAAGTCCACCGTTTGGTTGCGGGTGGGGGCGGGCAAGGCCAGGGCGTCACCCAGGGACAAGGCCCAGTGGGTCGCCGTCTCAGCGGGGCTGGCTGGCGGGCGCCGGGGTCGGCTCTGGGCGCGCGGCACCTTGCGCACGCCGATCAGCAGGTAAAGGGGGATGCCGATGTAGGGCAGCAGGGTGATGGTCAGCACCCAGGCCAGGGCGGCAGAGGGGTGTCGGTGCTGGCGCGTGATGCGTGTGGACGTGAGGTAGACCAGCAGGCCTGCCAGCACGAGCATGCCGTGCTCGATGGCGATCAGCGACCAGTGTATGTGCGCGATCAGGTTGGGCATGCCGGGGTACCGAGCGGGTCAGACGGCTTGCAACTGCACCGCTGGCAGCAGGCGCGCGACATCGGCTGCCTGGCTGAGTGCCGTGCCCGAAGACAGCAGCGCGGCGGCACCCGCGGCCATCGCCTGGCGCAGTGCCTGGGCCAGATCCTGAGACAGGCTCAGTGCGCAGACCAGGGCCGCCAGGAAACTGTCGCCGGCGCCAATCGTGCTGGCCACCTCCACGCGCAGGGCTTGGGCGCGCCAGGCCTGGGTGGCCGATACCAGCAGTGCACCATCTTCACCCAATGACAGCGCCACGATGTCGGTCTGCCCTTGTGTGATCAGCGCACGGGCGGCGGCACGCCAGTCTGCCTCGTCGTTCAAAGGCAAGCCCGTCAGCTCGCGCAGTTCGCGCAGGCTGGGCTTGACCAGATGGATGCTACCGGCTTGCAGCGCGGCGCGCAGGGCCGGGCCGGAGGTGTCCAGCACCATGCTGCGGCCTTGCGCTCGGACTTGGGCTGCAACCTGGGCATAAAAGTCATCGGGCACGCCCGGTGGCAGGCTGCCGCTGGCGACCACGTAGCGTGCCGCTTGGCTCAAATCGGCCAGCCGTTGCAGACACTGCGCGACCTCATCAGGGCTCAGGGTCGGGCCGGGCAGCACAAAGCGGAAGTCCTGCTGGCTGCCGGTTTCATGCACGGAGAAGCTCTCACGTGTTTCCCCGGCAATGGGGATGGCCTGCGCCGGGATGCCTTCAGCTTGCAGCAGTGCTTGCAGCACCTGCCCTGTGACCCCGCCCGCCGTGAACAGCGCCAGCACCTCACCGCCAAGGCGATGGATGACGCGCGCCACATTGATGCCGCCGCCACCCGGGTGGCTCTGTGCGGCGGCACAGCGCAGTTTGTGGTTGGGCACAACCCGGTCAATCGACGTGTAGATGTCGAGCGCGGGGTTCAGGGTCAGCGTCAGGATGTCGGCCATGGGCCGCAGTTTATTTCGCTCCCGGTGCTTTGCTGCCGATATCGGGGCGCAGCGCCTTGAGCATCTCGGGCGTGACGGTGCCCTGCAACACGCAGCCAAATCGCGTCAGTGAGGGGTCCTTGTCGTCAGGCTCGATGCGCAGGACGCGCTCGACCGAGTCCGGTGGCGACTCGGTGCCGCCCGGTGTCGAGATCTGTTGCCAGCCGTTGGCAGCCTGGGCGGGGTCCCACAGTTCGGGGCGACGGTAAACCTGCCCGTCCTGCAGCAGCCGCTCTTCGTCCCAGATCAGGTGCTGGACGGCTTTGATCACGTCTTGCGGCGCCGAGCGCACCAGGAAGCCCCAGGCCAGAAAGGCATCGTCGGCGCCGAGGCTCATGTGTGCGTCGAAATAGCCGATGACGTCCAGCCGCTCGATGGGCAGCGGCGCATTGAAGAGGCGCACGCTTTGTTCCGGCACAGTGCGGTCGGCCACCTTGAAATAGGCTACCCCGGCGCTTTTGGCCAGATAAGGGTTGCCCGACAACTCGCCGGCGCGGCGTTGCAGGGTGGTAAAGAAGCGGCCGTCGCAGCGCGACAGCTCGCCCAGGAGGCTCTCTGGTTCGGGTGAGCTGCCGGCCCAGGCTGTACCGGCCCACGCCAGCAGGAGCAGGGTGGATAGGAGTGTCTTCAACGTCATCTAGGGGCCTGTGCTTGTTCAGTGAGGGCGGGGTGTCGATGGAACAAGGGACGCGTGTCGCCGTGATGTCAAGCACGCGGCGGGCCATCGTAAAAGCCGCCCCATGTCGAGCCAGCCCCCGGAATCAAGGATATTGATGAACGTTAGGCATGTGCGCCACAGTTGGGCGCGTGCACCGGCATCAAGCCTGCTGCCGACGCTGCAACTCGCGGTAGATGCCGGACTGGTCCAGCTCGGCGAAGCCGTGTTGCGCTGCCTCTGCATACAGGCTTTCCAGTTGCCGGGTGATGGGGGCATCAAAGCCCAGGCCTGCGGCGGTGTGCAGGGCGTTTCGCAGATCCTTGAGCTGGATGGCCAGCGAGCCGCGTTTGGCGAAGTCTTGCTCGACCATGCGCAGGCCATGCACTTCCAGAATGCGGCTTTCTGCAAAACCGCCGCGCAGGGCCTGGCGCACGCGAGCAGGGTCGGCGCCGCCACGTTCGGCCATGAGCAGTGCCTCGGCCACGGCACCGAGGGTGATGCCCACGATCATCTGGTTGGCCAGTTTGGTCAGCTGCCCCGAGCCGGCTGGGCCGACATGAACCGGGCGGCCCAGCACCTCCAGCACAGGCCGGGCGCGCTCGAAGGCTGCTTCCAGACCACCCGCCATGATCGCCAGGGTGCCAGCCTCGGCGCCCAGCGTGCCGCCCGAAACCGGGGCGTCCAGGGTGTGCACGCCACGTTCGGCCAGCCGGGCGGCATGTTGCTGTGCCTGCTCCGGCAGGATGGAGCTCATGTCCACCACCAGGGCGCCGGGCTTGAGGGCCGTTGCGGCACCAGGCAGGTCGGGCTTGAACAAGACCTCTTCCACCACGCCCCCATGCTCCAACATGGTGATGACGATGTCGGCGTCCGCCACCGCCTCAGCCGGTGTGCTGGCCACCTGGGCTCCGTCGACAGACAGGGCTTGCGCTTTGGCGCGCGTGCGGTTCCAGACAGTCAGGGGGTAGCCGGCGGCCAGCAGGCGACGCGCCATCGGGGTGCCCATCAGGCCGCATCCGAGCAGGCTGATACGGGTGTTGTTCTTTGTCATCTTCACATCCAAGAGGTCGGGAGGCGCTCGCCAGCCGGGGTGGCGCTGTGGTTTGCTCGCAAATCCGGGGGGGGCGGGCCCCGAACTCGTGTGCGAAAAACCGCATATGTCGCACAAACTCGGGGCACATCCCTTGTTTGAAGGACAGCCAGCCGGGTTATTTTCGGCGAACATTCGGTGACCCACGCTCGGCGCCAGGGAAGGCCGGGTGCCAGCGCTGGCCCCATTCAAAAAACAAATCCATTCATATGGCCCAAACCACAGAAGCAGAAGTGCTGCAAAGCACGGCCTTGAACCAGAAGGTCCTGCATGCCCTGGACCAACTGGGGCTGGCGGTGCTGGTCAAGGACGTGGCGAGCGGTCGGTATGACGTGGCCAACGATGCAGCAGCCAGGTTGCTCGGTCTGACCGACCGCCACATCGTCGGGGCGATGGATGCCGAGCTGTTTGATGCGGCCCAGGCCGTCGCCTTGCGCGCGGCAGACCAGCAGGCGCAGGCTGTGCCCGATGGCGTGCGGGCCGAGCACAAGCTGGAACTCAGCACGGGCCGGCATGAATTCGTGACCTGGCGCCAGGCGTACAAGGACGAGGCCAGTGGCAGCGGCAAGCTGCTGTCGGTCTGGCAGGACGTGACTGACGCGCGTCGCCGCGATGCACAGCTGCAGACCGCGCTGGCGCAGCTGGAACAGCAACAAAAGGCCAACGATGCGCTGCGCCGCGATGTCGAAGACAACCAGGTCCGCGATGCCGTGTCAGGGCTCTACCACCGCGCGCACTTCGAAGAGCAGCTGCGCCGTGAGGCGGATCTGTCCAGTCGCGAGCAACGCGAGTTTGCGCTGGTGTCGGTGTCCATCGACAACCTGGATGACATCCGTCGCATGCATGGTGTCGATGGCTGCGAACGTGTGGTCGAGGCGCTGGGCCGTTTGCTGCGGGCCAACACCCGCGCCATGGACTCCCCATGCCGACTCGGCGGTGACCGATTTGTCGTGTTGTTGTCCGGTGTGGGCTTGGCCACGGCGCATTCCAGGATGGAGCACCTGCGCCGCCAATGCGCGCAGCACATCGTGCCTTACAACGGCCAGCAGATCCCGTTTACGGTGGCCATGGGCGTGGCCAGCTTCCCGCACACGGCGGGTGGCATCGATGAACTCATGCGCAGTGCAGACCGCGCCATGGCATCCGCCCGTGAAAAGGGTGGCAACCGCATCGTGCTGGCCAGCATCCAGTTCGTGCCGGCCAACTGATCGCCGCTGTTCGCCCGTCCTGAAGCACACACCCAAAGAAAAAAGCCAGATCCCGAATGGGGTCTGGCTTTTTTGCATGAATCAAAGGCCCGTCGCAGACTGGTTGCCGCATTCCTGAACCCAGGTGGATTCAGGTGGGCGAGGTCAGTTGCACTTCGGGTTCATCTGACGCGAGACGATCACACCAGCACAACGATGTTCCAAGCCCTGGCTCTAAGAGCATCGGTTCAAGGAAATA
Organism: Aquabacterium sp.; assembly: GCA_016185075.1. Classification (GTDB taxonomy): domain Bacteria; phylum Pseudomonadota; class Gammaproteobacteria; order Burkholderiales; family Burkholderiaceae_C; genus Aquabacterium. The sequence goes on from JACPOH010000407.1 coordinate 6,718, forward strand.
AAAACAACCACGAACGCGACGGACGAATCCATTCTACGTGCTCTGGCCGAATCAGGTTGTGCAAATACGCCGTCTTGAGGGGCTTCTTGACAAGATCGTTCGATCAGATCAAGTCTTTTCAAATCAGGTGGCCGTCGCTGTCGAGCGCCTGATCCAGGCGGCTGATCAGCTTGTCGATGTACTCGGCGGTGGGCTGGGCGGGGTCGTCATTGGCAGCTTGCGCATGTTTGGCCGATGGCGCCTTGGCGGGCTCCGCGGGCCGCTCGGTGAGCATGTAGGCCAGGTTCAGGGCGGCCAGCACGGCAATGCGTTCGCGCGCCTTGAGCTTGCCGCTGTCCCGGATGGCGCACATTTCGCGGTCCACCTGGTGCACGGCCTCCTTGAGGCGCTCTTCACCACCGTCCGGGCAGCCCAGCAGGTAGCTCTGGCCCATGATGGAAACTTCAATCTGCTTCATGCGTGTCAGGCCTCGTGTCAGGCGTCAGGGTGGGCGCTGCCATCTTGGCCTTCGCCGGGCTCGCTCGGGTGCTGCGGCAGTTTGTCGATCAAGGCGTCGATGCGCGCGCGGGCGGCGGCCAGGCGGGCGCGCAGCGAGTCACGCTCCTGCGTGGCGACGATCACCTGCTGCTCCAGCAGGGCGTTGGTGCGGCGGAGTTCTTCATGGCGCAGCAGCAGGCGCTCGATGCGGTCCGTGAGTTCGTCGATTCTGGACATGGGCTGATCGTGGTACCCACCCGGTTCGGACGGGCCTTGTGGCTCTTCATCAGAACAATCATTGTAGGCGCCTTACAATCTGCGCCGTTGGTGCTCGCACTGGGGTTCGCCCGGTGCAGTTAAACGGGAAGCAGGAAGGTTGCCGCGTCACGATTTGGCCGATGGCGCCAGCCCCACCTGCGCTGCCCCCGCAACGGTCGGCGGTCGAGCCCTCACGGGCTCAGCTTGCGTTCACAACCACTGGTCACCTGAAAGCGACTGGGAAGGTTTCGCAAGCCGCACCGCCCAGCCCGGATACCGGCCGACAAGGGGCCTGGCCTTGCTCATCGAGCGCGGTCAGTCCGTATCGCCCAATGCCTGCGGGGACGCTGGCCGGGGCTCTTGTTTCTGTTTGATCAATCATGTTGTTCTTGAACTCGGTGCGCGTGGCACCCGGGGTGCGTTCGGCTTTGGCTGTGGCGTGTGGTTTGGCTTTGTCTGGCGCCGGGATGGCGCAGGCGCAGGAAGGTGTGGAGCCGGTGGTGGTGACGGCCACGCGGCACGACACCAGAGTCTCTGAAGTCCTGTCCGATGTGACTGTGATTGATTCGGAAACAATCC
>JACPOH010000408.1 GCA_016185075.1 Aquabacterium sp.
GATGGCGCCGGTGTCAGCGGCCACGGCGCGGAACTGCAGCCCCAGACGTTCGAAGATGCGGGTGTAGGCCGCGAACATCGCGTCGTACGTCTTGCCGGCGCCGTCCACGTCACGGTCGAAGGAGTAAGCGTCCTTCATGGTGAACTCGCGGCCGCGCATGATGCCGAAACGGGGGCGGCGTTCGTCGCGGAACTTGGTCTGGATCTGATAGAAGTTCTTGGGCAGCTGGCGGTAGCTGCGCAGCTCCTGGCGGGCGATGTCGGTGATCACCTCTTCGGCCGTGGGCTGGATCACGAAATCGCGGTCGTGGCGATCCTTGAAGCGCAGCAACTCGTCGCCCATCTTGTCGAAGCGGCCGGTTTCCTGCCACAGCTCGGCAGGCTGCACCACGGGCATGATCAGCTCGACCGCACCAGCCTTGTTCAGCTCGTCACGGATGATGGCCTCCACCTTGCGGATGGTGCGCAGCCCCATGGGCATGTAGTTGTACAGGCCGGAACCCAGCTTCTTGATGAAGCCTGCACGCGTCATCAGCTTGTGGCTGACGATCTCTGCGTCGGCAGGGGCTTCCTTGAGGGTCGAGATGAAGAACTGGGAGGCTTTCATAGGCGCAAAAAATACACCGCATGAATGAGGCATTGACAAACCCCACTAGGCGTTATGCCTGCGCGATGCAATAATGAAACTAGTTGAAAAATTCGGAGTTGATTATGCTCGACCGGGAAGGCTTTCGCCCCAACGTCGGCATCATCCTGCTCAATCACCGGAACCAGGTATTTTGGGGCAAACGCATCCGCACCCATTCCTGGCAGTTCCCGCAAGGCGGCATCAAACATGGTGAGTCGCCAGAGCAGGCGATGTACCGCGAGCTCCACGAAGAAGTGGGCTTGCTGCCCGACCACGTCCGCATCATCGCCCGCACACGCGATTGGCTGCGTTACGAAGTCCCTCAGCACTTCATCCGCAAGGACGCCCGAGGGCATTACAAGGGCCAGAAGCAGATCTGGTTCCTGTTGCAACTCACGGGCCGCGATTGCGACATGAACCTGCGCGCCACCAACCACCCCGAGTTCGACGCCTGGCGTTGGCACGAGTACTGGGTGCCCCTGGAGGCCGTGATCGAGTTCAAGCGGGGTGTGTACGAGATGGCGCTGTCGGAGCTCGCGCGCTTCCTGCCCAAGCCGCAAGGCCACCAGAACCGCTACCTGCGCGGCAACATGCGCGGCAGCAATGGCCGGCGCCAGGATGGCAGCGACCCGGCCATGGACAGCCAGGACGCCAGCGATGGCGGCACCAAACTCGTGCAGTTCGAACTGAAGTAGGTCGGCCGCGCAGACTCGGTGCTGCAGGATGAAAAAAGGGGCTCCTGTCGGGAGCCCCTTTTCATGCTGCCATCGTGCATGCCACCATCGTGCGTGGCGCCATCGCGATGCAGCGCCCTTCCGGGGAAGGGCGCGTCAGATCACTCGATTTCGGTCTTGGTGGCGCACTCGGCATCAGACGGGTTGATGCTGCAGCGGGCGCGCTTGATGATGTTCAGGCCCTGCTTGTTGTACAGACCCTGCTTGGCGATCTCGATGCGCGACTCGCGGAACATCAGCACGTACTTGGGGATGCTCTCGGCAGGCAGTTCGTCCCACATCTTGGGCGGGATGCCCTTTTCGGCCGTCTGGATGATGCCCAGGGCACGGTCAAACTGCGACAACCAGTACTGGCGCGACTTCTCGCCAAAGCCTTCGGGGAACTTGGTCTTGTTGACGACGACCTGCACCGTCGGGATCATGATCGGGAAGCGGCCGATGCCACCGGTCGTGCCGATGCCCTTGTACAGCTCGAAAGGCTTGAAGGCCACGGCAGGCAGGGTCACCATGTCGACGAAGCCGTTGTTGAACTTGGGGCCGATGTTGGTCACGTCCACCGACACGGGCTGCGCACCGATGCGCTGGATCATCACGCCCTGGGCCTTGTCGTAGTCGAAGGCAGCGATCTTCTTGCCGGACAAAGCCTCGACGGAGTTGATCTTGCGGTCGCGCACGATGGGGTAAGCCGCGCCCAGCGGGAAGATGCCGCCCACTTCGTAGTTGCCTTCAACCATCAGCTTGCCGGCCTGCGGCGAGGCAAACACCTGAATCACCTTGCGCACCACCTCGTAGCTGGCGTCAATGTCGACCTTGCCGTTCTTGATCACGGTCGTGGAGCCGATGCTGTCGAGCGAGCCGGCCACGCTGTTGAACTGGCGGGTGCGAAAGGCCGTGGCGATCACGCCATCACACTGCCCGGCACGGAAGTCTTCGATGGCGACACGTTCGTCCACATAGCTCTTGAGCTCGATGTCGGCACCATTTTTCTGCATGGCCAGCGCGTAGTCGGTCGCGGAGGCGTACACATCGCCCGTCTTGCCTGCCACGTCCCAGACGCAGATCAGGGTCTTGGCTTGAGCCGATGCGGTGACACCCAGGGTGCCGCCCAATACAGCGACAGCAGCCAGAGAAAGAGGAGAAAGGCGAGCGAGGGTGCGTTGGATCAGGGCCATCAGGAGACCTCCTTGGAGGATTCAGAAAGAAAAGGAAACAAGGGTCACGTTTTTAACGTACAACGCCACCACCCCAAGGACAGTACGAACCCTTGGTCACGACCAAAGAGGGGGGGCGCCAAGCTCGCGAGTCCTTGCAAGCGGTGAAATTTCACTGACAAAAGTTACCCGCAGTTAACGGGCTTTCGACGCATGAAACGCCGCCAGCCCCTTTGGCTGGCAAGCTGAGTCAAGCGGATGTCACCTCAAGCCAGGACAAGGTTGTCCCGGTGGATCATCTCGGGCTCGCTGGTGAAGCCCAGCACCGCCTCGATGTCGGACGAGGCCTTGCGCGCAATCAGGCGCGCCTCGCTGCTCGCGTAGTTGGCCAAGCCACGGGCCACGTCCTGCCCGGCCAGGTTGCGCACGGCGATCACGTCGCCGCGGTGGAAGTCACCCACCACCTCCACCATGCCGATGGGCAGCAGGCTCTTGCCTTCGTCGCGCAACTTGGTGACCGCACCGTCGTCGATCACCACGGCACCCCGAAGCTGCAGATGGTCGGCCATCCATTGTTTGCGCGCCGTGAGTTTGGCCGTGGCGGCCACGAACAGCGACCCAATGGCTTCCCCTTGTGTGAGGCGCACCAGCACATCAGGCTCGCGGCCCCAGGCGATCACGGTAGAAGCCCCGCTGCCGGCCGCGCGCTTGGCCGCCAGCACCTTGGTGATCATGCCACCGGTGCCCACACGCGATCCCGCACCACCGGCCATCTGCTCCAACGCCGGGTCTCCAGCTGTGCAGACGTCGATGAAGCGCGCTTGAGGGTCCTTGCGGGGGTCGGCGCTGTACAGGCCCTTCTGGTCGGTCAGGATGACCAGTGCATCGGCCTCGACTAGGTTGGCCACCAGCGCACCTAAGGTGTCGTTGTCACCGAACTTGATCTCGTCGATGACCACGGTGTCGTTCTCGTTGATGACCGGCACCACCTTGTGTGACAGCAGCGTCAGCAGGGTGGAACGGGCATTGAGGTAGCGCTCGCGGTCAGCCAGGTCGGCGTGCGTGAGCAGCACCTGGGCACTGCCCATGCCATGCTCGCGCAGCTTGGTTTCGTACATCTGCGCCAGGCCCATCTGACCGACGGCCGCGGCGGCCTGCAACTCGTGCAGTTCTTTCGGGCGCTTGGCCCAGCCCAGGCGCTTCATGCCTTCGGCGATCGCGCCACTGGAGACCATGATGACCTCGCGCCCATCGCTGGCCAGCGCGGCCATCTGGCGGCACCAGTTGCCGATGGCTTCGGCGTCCACGCCCTTGCCTTCGTTGGTGACCAGGCTCGAACCCACCTTGACGACAATGCGGCGGGCGTTCTTCAACACATCGTTCATGGGCGGGCTCGGGCGTTCAGGCAGAAGTCAGACGAAAGAGATCAGCGAGCGGCTTTGCGGGCCGGCGCCTTTTTGGCGGGCACCTTCTTGGCCACACCCTTCTTGGCTACGACCTTCTTGGCAGCGACTTTCTTGGCGGCAACCTTCTTCACGGCCGCTTTCTTGGCCACGACCTTCTTCGCCGCGACCTTCACGGCGGCCTTCTTGGCTGGCGCCTTGGCAACCACTTTCCCGGCCACGGCCTTCTTGGCTGCCACCTTGGTAGCAGCCTTCTTGGCAACCGGCGCCTTTTTGGCCACGGCCTTCTTCACCGTTGCCTTCTTCGCAACCGCCTTTTTCGCTGCCGCCTTTTTCGCTGCCGGCTTGTCAGCAGCCGGCTTCTTGGCCACCGGCTTTTTGGCCGACGCCTTCTTCGACGCTGCCTTCTTCGCCACCTTCTCGGCCTCGTCCTTCCTGGGCTTGACCAGGGCTTCGATGTCGTCGTCGTAGCTCAAGCCAGCGCGGGCCATCAGGTCGCTGGCCATGGGCAGGCTTTCACCGTCGAAGCGGATGTCGGCTTCGGTGTGGTGCTCCTGCATGGCGGCCACGTGCTGGTAAATCGTCTGCACCAGTTGCTCGCAACCCTGACGGGTGAGCGCCGAGATCTGGAACACGGGGCCCTTCCAGCCGTAGCGGCGCACGAATTCCAGCACCTTCTTGGCGCGGTCTTCAGGCTGGATCATGTCCAGCTTGTTGAGCACGAGCCAGCGGGGCTTGTCGTACAGCGCCTGGTCGTAGATCTTGAGTTCGTTGACGATGGCACGCGCCTGCGCCACCGGATCGGTATCGTCGAACGGGGCCAGGTCCACCACGTGCAGCAGCACGCGGGTGCGCTGCAGGTGGCGCAGGAAGTAATGGCCCAGGCCGGCCCCCTCGGACGCCCCTTCGATCAGGCCAGGAATGTCGGCCACGACGAAGCTCTTTTCGGGGCCCACGCGCACCACACCCAGGTTGGGGTGCAGGGTGGTGAACGGGTAGTCGGCGATCTTGGGGCGTGCGTTCGAGATGGCGGCAATCAGCGTGGACTTGCCCGCATTGGGCATGCCGAGCAGGCCCACGTCGGCCAGCACACGCAACTCCAGCTTGATCTTGAACGCCTCACCGGGCCAGCCGGGCGTCTTCTTCTTGGGCGCACGGTTGGTGCTGCTCTTGTAGTGCATGTTGCCGAAGCCGCCGTCGCCGCCCTTGGCCAACAGGCGTTGCTCGCCGTGCTCAAGCAGTTCCATCATCACCTCACCGGTTTCCGCGTTGCGGATGATGGTGCCCACGGGCATGCGCAGGAAGATGTCGGCACCGGCGTGGCCGAACTGGTCGGCACCGCGCCCCGCCTCGCCATTGCGCGCCTCGTGGCGGCGGGCATAGCGGTAGTCGATCAGGGTGTTGATGTTGCGGTCGGCGACCACATAGACATGCCCGCCCCGCCCACCATCGCCCCCATTGGGGCCACCGAAGGGAATGAACTTCTCACGACGGAAGCTGACGCAACCGCTGCCGCCATTACCGGCGGCCACATCGATGGTGGCTTCATCAACGAATTTCATGAGGCGGATGTCCTTGGATTGGAGGCAAGACGGTGATTATCCCGTCTGGCGAGGCCGATCTTCACCACCTTGTCACGGGGCGGGATCAAGACCAGAAAAGCAACGAGAGGAAATGACAAAAGCCCCGGCTAACCGGGGCTTTGGTTCAGCACGCCACCCAGCCGGAGCCGGGCAGGCGTTGTAGACCGATCAAACGAACGATCAGACCGGCGTGACAACAACCGTCTTGCGGTTGAGCGGGCCCTTCGTGGCGAAGGACACGGTGCCATCGACCAGGGCGAACAGCGTGTGGTCGCGGCCGGTGCCGACGTTGGCGCCAGCGTGGAAGCGGGTGCCGCGTTGACGAACGATGATCGAGCCAGCGGAGATCACTTGACCGCCGTAAGCCTTCACACCCAGCATCTTGGGTTGGGAATCACGGCCGTTCCGTGTGGAACCGCCGCCTTTTTTCTGTGCCATGGATCTGCTCCTTGGTGACTGAAGTTAGACGAAGAAGGCGCGAGATCAGGCGTTCACGGCGCTGATTTGCAGCTCGGTGAAGTTCTGACGGTGACCTTGACGCTTCTGATAGTGCTTGCGACGGCGCATCTTGAAGATGCGGACCTTGTCGTGACGACCATGAGAAACAACAGTTGCCTTGACAGTTGCGCCAGCCACCAGGGGCGTGCCAACCTTCAGTTCTGCGCCGGAGCCGACTGCCAGAACCTGGTCGATCACGATCTCTTGGCCAACGTCCGCAGCAATCTGTTCTACTTTAATTTTTTCGCCAGCAGCAACCTTGTATTGCTTGCCACCGGTTTTTATGACCGCGTACATGTTGAGACCTTTCAAAGAAAAGAACTTCTTCGCACCAGAAACCAGCAGCCAGGCATGATCAGCCTGTGCCGCGGAAATCACAAAGCGAAGCTCTCCACTGTAGCACGGTCTCTCTGAGATGTAAAGGGCCGCTGCGGGCCGATCAACTCTGCAGACGGCATGACGGGCGGGATGAAGGCGGGCACATGGAAGGTGGCGTCGTAGCGGCTGGATGCCGCAGTCGATGACACGGCGTGCTGCTGTGGGGTGCCTGACCCCTCGCCTGGCCCAGCGCCTTGTCCGCCGTCCTCACGCCCCCAGCCAAAGAAACGCTGCACCTCATCGCGCTTGGCCAGGGCGTCGGTGAAGCCCAGGTGGATAAGTTCCCGCGTGAACGATGACTCGAACAACAGGTAGCTCGCCAGCGCCGAACCCCGCGCCGTCTTGCCTCGGCCATACACCCCCACGGCGCGCAACATGGCGCGCACGGCAGGTGGCAAGGCCCACAGGTGGCGCGCGGCGATGTCGTCGATACGCTGGCTGGGTGCGATCACCAGGATGTCCACCGGACGCAAGGCAGACTGAGCACGGGCCTCGGGCGTCAGCAAACCCAGCGTCTTGTTGATGCGCTGCATGCGCTCGATGTCCACGGCCAGCGCATCCAGGAAGATGCTGGACATGGCGTGACCGGCGATCTGCGCCAGATTCGGGTACTCGACCACGGCTTCGCGCGGTGCCGGGGGCTCGTGCAGGCGTCCGGCCCCGATCACCAGAATGCGGTCGGCCCCCAGATGGATCGCCGGCGAGATGGGCGCCGCCTGGCGCATGGACCCATCCCCCAGGTAATGCGGGCGACCGTCCACATGCAACTTCACGGCCGGGAACACGAAGGGAATGGCTGACGACGCCATCAGATGATCCAGGGTGAGCGTGTCCTTGACGCTGATGCGCTGCGAGCGCGCCCAGGGCTGCACGTCGTGAACGGTGTCGTAGAACGTGACGTGCTCGCCCGTGGTGTAGCTGGAAGCCGACAGCGCCACGGCGTCCAGATGCCCCTCCGCCATCAGTTGCGGCAGGCGGTCCACACTGAACAAGGAGGGCAGAAACTCGCGCAGGGGGTCGTTGTCCAGCAAGGAGCGCGGACGGGCCTTGCGCCAGCGCGCCACGGCCCACCCCAATGAGAACAAGGTCAGCCATTGCGCGCCGGAGCGAATCACGCCAAGGGAGTCGGCACGGTAGACCTGTTCGGCGCGGAAATCGCGCCAGACCTCGACCATGGCACGCACGGCCAGATCGTAGTGATCGGCCTGGCAAGCCAGGGCCAGGCCATTGATCGCACCTGCCGAAGTGCCGCTGATGATCTGAAAGGGATTACCGCGCCGCCCTTCCCCGCTTTCGCGGCGAATCACTTGCAGCGCTTGCAGCACACCGACCTGGTAGGCGGCGCGCGCGCCACCACCAGTCAGGATCAGGGCAGTCTTGCCAGGCAGGCTCATGGCCTCTTATCGGCCATAGTTGGCAAAAGTTGATGGCCTCGTGCCGCCTTATCGCCCCCGGGCTGAGGGTATCGGCCGAGCTGGGCCACTTCGTGGCATCGGCTCATGGCCGCCAGCGCATCAGGGTGGACTTGCCAAACAGGCTTTCGACCAGGTCCACTACGAGTTCGGCCGTGCGGTTCTGCACATCCCGCGCGGGGTTGAGCTCCACCACATCCAGCGAGGCCAGACGGCCGGTGTCCGCGATCATCTCCATGCACAACTGTGCTTCGCGGTAGGTGGGCCCGCCACGCACGGCGGTGCCGACACCCGGCGCGATGTCCGGGTCGAGAAAGTCCACGTCGAAGCTGAGGTGCAGATGGGTGCGCTCGTCCACCCCCAGCAAGGCCTGCTGCATGGCGGCGCGCATGCCGTGCTCGTCAAGGTGGCGCATGTCGAACACCTCCAGGCCCTGCGCGTGCACGAAGCGGCGCTCCTGAGGGTCCACGCTGCGCACGCCGATCAGGCGGATGTCATCGGGTGACAAGGCCGGTGGGCCGGCATCGGCATCGCCCCAGTTGCCCGCCAGGCGCAGCAAGCTGGCGGGGCCGTGGCCGCACAGCACGGCCACCGGCATGCCGTGGATGTTGCCGCTGGGGGTGATGTCACTGGTGTTGAAGTCGGCATGGGCGTCCAGCCAGATCACACGCAATCGCTGGCCCGTGACCCGGCAGTGCGCGGCCACCGCGCCAATGGAGCCAATCGCCAGGCTGTGGTCGCCACCCAGCATCATGGGGACCTCGCCCGCTTGCAGCGCCTGCGACACCGCCGCGAACACCGCCTGGTTCCAGGCCAGGGTTTCGGGCAGATGCCGGTGGCCGTTGTGCGGTGGCAGCCAGGGGTTGGGCGGCCCGTGCAGGTTACCCGCGTCAAGGACCTGCAGACCCAGACGCGCCATGGCCTCCGGCAAACCCGCCACCCGCAGGGCCTCCGGCCCCAGCGAGGCGCCGCGCATGCTGGCCCCGATGTCGGTCGGCACACCGATCAGCCGCAAGCGGGTGATGGGGTCGAGGGCCTCGGTGCTCATGGCGGACTCCGTGGGCGTTTACCAGCCGCAAGCCGTGTCGTCGTCCGGCTTGCCCAGGCCGTAGACCTTTTGCAGGGTGGCCCAGGCTTCGTCAGCCGTCTCGACGTAATGGAACAGGTTCAGGTCCTCCGGGCTGATCATGCCGGTGTCCACCAGGTGATCGAAATTGATCAGCTTGGTCCAGAAGTCACGCCCGAACAGCAGGATGGGGCGCTTGCGGCATTTGCCCGTCTGGATCAGGGTCAGCGTCTCGAAGAGTTCGTCCAGCGTCCCGAAGCCGCCGGGAAAGCACACCAGCGCGACCGAGCGCATCAGGAAGTGCATCTTGCGCAGCGCAAAGTAGTGGAACTGGAAGCACAGGCGCGGCGTGATGTAAGGGTTGGGTTCCTGCTCGTGGGGCAGCACGATGTTGAGACCCAGGCTCTTGCCACCCACTTCGAAAGCCCCCCGATTGCCCGCCTCCATCACGCCAGGGCCACCGCCGGTCACCACATAGATGGGCGTTTGCAGTTGCGTCGAGTTCTCGGTGACGATGCTGGCAAAGGCCCGCGCCTCTTCGTAGTAACGCGACATCTCGACCTGACGCTGGGCGGCCCGCATGGCCTGCTCGCGCGCCGGGCCATCAGGCAGTTCCATGGCGTCACGCAGCTTGGCCTGCGACACCTCGGCCGGCAGGATGCGAGCACTGCCGAACACCACGATGGTGGATTCGATGGCCTCTTCACGCTGGATCATCTCGGGCTTGAGCAATTCCAGCTGCATGCGCACCGGGCGCAGATCGGGGTGAAGCAGGAACTCCTGGTCGGTGAACGCCAGGTCGTAACTGCTGTCGGGCCCGGCGTAGAGCGAGGGCTTGCTGGCGCTTCGGGCATCCTGACCCGCGGTGGGGAAGTTGCGCTCCAGCAGTTCTTTGGGGTTGTTCATGGCAAACGGTCCTGCTCAATGGCTGCACCGCCTGCAAATGAGCGGCGCTTGCTTGTCAGTATGCCGTCGGGGGGCGGCGAGGTGCCGCCAAATAAGACCGTCAAGCAGAGGGAGTTGCGATTTCACCGCACCCTGCGCCGCACACCTGGCATTGCGGCTGGCGCCTGGCGCGCATCTCCGTCCACGTCCAGCTGCGGCCATCGAGCAGCAGCAGTCGGCCGGCGAGGCTGTCATGCCCGCGCCAGGGCGACATGGGCGAGGCCTGCAGCAACAGCTTGATCGCCTCACCTGCCTGCATGACGCCCATCATGCCGACCACGGGCGCAAACACACCCAGCATGGCGCAGCGCGTTTCTTCAGGCGGCGCATCGGGCGGGAACAGGCAGGCATAGCACGGCCCGGTGGGCACGCGCGGGTCAAAGACGCTGATCTGGCCATCGAAGCGCACCGCAGACGCCGACACCAGGGGCACACCCGCCTCACGGCAGACCCGGTTGATGAGCTGGCGAATGGCAAAGCGGTCGGTGCAATCGAGCACCACATGGGCATGCGGCACCCACTCGCGCAGCAGGGCCTCGTCGGCGGCCTGGGCGAGTGCATGCACCTGCACCCCGGGGTTGAGCTGCGCCATGGCCAGTTCGGCCGACAGGACCTTGGGCTGCCCGACACGCTCGGTGGTGTGGGCAATCTGGCGCTGCAGGTTGGTGATGTCGACCGTGTCCGGGTCGACCACGGTGATGCGCCCCACTCCGGCCGAAGCCAGGTACATGAGGGCCGGCGCCCCCAGGCCACCGGCACCAATGACCAAGGCGTGCGAGGCCAGCAGCTGGTCCTGCGCCTCCTCCGACCACTCATCCAGCAGGAGGTGGCGGCTGTAGCGCAGGCGCTGGTCGTCGTCCAAGCGGGCCTCTGTGGTGGCGTTCAGCGATACCGGCAAGCCGGATCACTGGGCCTTGTTGTCCTCGGGCTTGCGCTCGGTCATGGTCTTGGAGACCAGCACCGGCTTGCCTTGCAGCTTGTTGAGCGCCTGTTGCAGCGGGAAGTCCTCGGCGCTGCCAAATTCAGGCAGCGGCTTGGGCGCCTCGTTCTTCTTGGCGTTGGCTTCTTCCAGTTTCTTGATGGCCTCTTCGCGCGCCTTCTCGCGTGCGGCGTCCTTCACCTCGGCACCCTGGCCGCTGGTGATGTGCTTCTCCAGGTCAGCTTCGCGCACGCGCAGGGCCGAGTACAGGTTGCCATCGGCGCTTTCATCAACCATCACGTCGGGCACGATGCCCTTGGCCTGGATGGAGCGGCCACTGGGCGTGTAGTAGCGCGCGGTGGTGATCTTCAAGGCGGTGTCGGCCGTCAATTGGCGCACCGTCTGCACCGAGCCCTTGCCAAAGGTCTGGCCACCCATGATGACGGCGCGCTTGTGGTCCTGCAGGGCACCCGACACGATCTCGCTGGCGGAGGCCGAGCCTTCGTTGACCAGCACCACCAGGGGCACCGTCTTGAGCGCAGCAGGCAGCTTGGCCAGCGGGTCAGAGCCGAAACGGCGCGAGTAATCCTCGGCACGCGCCTTGAACACGGC
>JACPOH010000409.1 GCA_016185075.1 Aquabacterium sp.
GGGCTTGTCCTGAGACTTGTGCATCAGGATGAAGGTGGCACCACTCAAAGGCCAGGCATTCTTGTCGGCCTGGTTGGTCAGCACCTGGTAGAAGGACTTGTTCCACTCGGCACCTGCCGCTGCTGCCTTGAAAGTGGCGTCATCGGGTTCGACATAGTTGCCGGCGGCGTTCTTCAGCGCCACGTGCGACATCTTGTTTTGCTTGGCGTAGGCGTACTCGACATAGCCGATCGAGTTGGGCAGGCGCTGCACAAAGGCAGAAACGCCTTCGTTGCCCTTGCCACCGGCACCCGTCGGCCAGTTCACGGCGGTGCCTTCACCAACCTTGGACTTCCACTCCGCGTTCACCTTCGACAGGTAGTTCGTGAAGATGAAGCTCGTACCCGAGCCATCCGCGCGGCGAACCGGTGCGATGGCCGCATCAGGCAGCGGCACACCCGGGTTGAGCGCCACCAGAGCGGGGTCGTTCCACTTGGTGATCTTGCCCAGGTAGATGTTGCCCAGCACTTCGCCGGTCATCTTGAGTTGACCCGGGGCAACACCCTTGATGTTGACCACGGGCACCACACCACCGATGACAGTGGGGAACTGAACGAGCCCGTCCTTGGCCAGTTCGTCGTCCTTCAAGGGCATGTCAGAGGCGCCGAAGTCGACCGTCTTAGCCTTGATCTGCTTGATACCAGCACCCGAACCAACCGACTGGTAATTGATGCGCACATTGGTTGCGGCGTTGAAGGCAGAAGCCCACTTGGCGTACAACGGCGCGGGAAAGGTCGCGCCGGCGCCCGTGACGTCTTCGGCAAAAACAGCACCGGAAACCAGAGCCAGGGCCACAGCCGCGGCAGTGCGAATCATCTTGAAGCTCATGTCTACGCCTTTCTTGTCATGTGACAGACAAATTTCTATGGGGCGGACTGTAGAGCGCGATTGTGACGCGTCTGTGACAAGCAATCTTGGCTTTGTCATAAAAATACACGCCGTTCGGAACAGGCTTTTGATGACAGAACCATCACGGTTTTGTCACGCAACGGTCATATGACAAACCTATCGTGCCGGCACGCTCCTCGGTTGTTGTGGAGCATCACCTCTTACGGAGACCTGCATGACCATTCGCCGCCCCAAAATTCTGCTGCTGAGCAGCCTGCTCGCCCTGACCTTGTCTTTTGCAGGTTGCGCCAGCACGGAAGTGGCCACCACACCTGTCAACGTCGTCGCGGCCGCCAGCGCAGCCCCTGAACTCAGCACGTTCAGCAAACTGATCCAGCAAGCTGGCCTGCAAGACAGCCTGCAAGGCAGCGGCCCTGTCACCGTCTTTGCCCCCTCTGACGAGGCCTTCAAGGCTTTGCCCGCCGCGACCCTCGACAAGCTCGCGAAGGACCCGGAACAGCTCAAGGCCGTGCTGGGCTACCACGTGGTCCCCGGCCTCGTGAAGTCTGGCGACATAGACGGCAGCCGCCCCCTGACCACCTCCACCGGCGCCAAGATGAACGTCTCCAAGGCCGGCGACTTCGTCACCGTTGACGATGGCCTCGTGATCAAGGCCGATGTGCAGGCCAGCAACGGCGTGATCCACGTCATTGACCGTGTGCTGACTCCCCCGAAGAAATAAGCACGAGCAGCATGGAAAAAGCCGGCCACTTGAGCCGGCTTATTTCATTGGCACGCGTGACCAATCAGGCTTTGACTGCGTCGGCCAGTGCTTGTGCGCACTGATCAGCCAACGCGCGATCTTCAGCTTCCACCATCACACGCAACAACGGCTCCGTGCCAGACGGTCGGATCAGTACGCGACCGCGACCGTTGAGCTGCGCGAGCACCGTCTTCTGCGTGTCGGCCAACGCCGGATTGGCGCGCCAGTCCTGGCCGGGTGCAAGCCGGACGTTGATCAGCCGCTGCGGAAACAGATTGACGCCTGCCAGCCACTGACTCAGGGTCTTGCCGCTGCGGGCCACAGCCTGCAGCACCTGCAAGGCGCTCACGATGCCGTCACCCGTCGTGTGCCTGTCCAGCGCGATGAGGTGACCGGACCCCTCTCCGCCAAGTTGCCACCCGCGGCAGACCAGCTCTTCCAGCACGTAACGGTCACCCACCTTGGCTCGCACAAAGTCCACACCACGATTCTGAAGCGCCAACTCGACGGCCATATTGGTCATCAACGTACCCACAGCGCCCGCATACAGCAGCTCATCGCCGTTATACAGGCGACCTTGGGCATCGACCAGTTGCAAGCGATCGGCATCACCATCCAGTGCGATACCGTAGTGGGCGCCATGCTCTGTCACGGCCTTGATCAAGGCTTCGGGATGGGTGGCCCCCACGCCCTCATTGATGTTCACGCCCGTAGGCGCACAACCAATCGAGATCACCTCGGCCCCCAACTCATGGAACACCTCGGGCGCCACCTGGTAGCCCGCACCATGCGCGGCATCGATCACCAGCTTCAGGCCCTTGAGCGACAGGTTGGATGAAAACGTGCTCTTGCAGAACTCGATGTAGCGGCCCCGTGCATCATCCAGGCGACGCGCCTTGCCCAGGTTGGGTGAATCCACCCAGCTGGGCGCATCGTTCAGCGCCGTCTCGACAGCCAACTCCCACTCATCGGGCAACTTCTCGCCCTTGGCCGAGAAGAACTTGATACCGTTGTCTGCAAACGGATTGTGCGATGCGCTGATCACCACACCCAGACTCAAGCGCAGCGCCCGGGTCAGGTAGGCCACGCCCGGAGTCGGCAGCGGGCCGGTCAGCAGCACGTCCACCCCGGCGGAGGCAAAGCCCGCCTCCAGCGCAGACTCCAGCATGTAGCCGGAAATACGCGTGTCTTTGCCGATCAGAACGGTCGGGCGCTGCTCGGTGCGGCGCAGAACCTGCCCGACGGCATGCCCCAGACGCAGCACAAAATCCGGCGTGATCGGTGCCTGCCCCACGGTGCCGCGGATGCCATCGGTCCCAAAATATTGACGAGCCATGTTGTCTTGAAAATTGAACGCGGTAAGCGAAGGCGCATTGTGCGCCGACACGCGCCTTGTCAGTTGGTCAAATTCGCAGCCTGCCAGACTTTCAAGGCGTCCGAAGTGGCCGCCACGTCGTGCACACGCACAATGCGAGCCCCTTTGGTGACGGCTGCCAAGGCCGCAGCCACACTGGCCGCCAGACGTGCCTCGACCGGACGCCCCGTGATATGGCCCAGGGTCGACTTTCGCGACCATCCTAGCAACAAGGGCTGCCCCAGATCCAGCAGTGCGTCCTGGCGTTGCAACAACTCGATATTGTGCGCTGGCGTCTTGCCAAAACCGATACCCGGATCAAGGGTGATGCGGGCAGCGTGCACGCCCTGCGCCAGCAAACTGTCCAGGCGCTGCTTGAGATAGGCTTTGACCTCGGACACCACGTCGGGGTAAGTGGGTCGAAGCTGCATGGTCGCCGGGTCCCCCTGCATGTGCATCAAGCAGACACCGCAACGCGCGTGTGAGGCCACCACTTCTTGCGCACCCGGCGCTTCCAGCGCACGGATGTCATTGATGATGTCCACCCCGGTATCCAGTGCACGGCGCATGACCTCAGGCTTGCAGGTGTCCACGGACACCGGCACCCCGAGCGAGACGGCCGCTTTCAGCACGTCTTCCAGGCGAGCCCACTCTTCATCGGCGCCGAGTGTGGGCGCGCCCGGGCGACTGGACTCGCCGCCAATATCCAGCATGTCGGCGCCCTCTTGCACCAGCCGCTCGCACTGCTGCAAGGCCGCCCGCGCACTGAGGTACCGACCACCGTCGGAGAAGGAGTCAGGGGTCACATTGACGATGCCCATGATCCTGGGGCGGCTCAGGTCAATGTCGAAGCGGGTGGTTTGCCAGATGCTCATGCTTGATGCGGGCGCAAGCCCATGCCCATGAAAAACGGGGCCGAAGCCCCGTATGGTGTGATGTCTGCCCGAAGATCAGACAGCGGCCGGCGCGCCATCCGTGCTCATCGGGGGCTTGTTGCCACCGCTGGGACGGTTGCTGGGCGGGTTCCAGTCCTTGGGCGGACGAGGCTCACGGCCTTCCATGATGTCATTAATCTGGTCTGCATCGATGGTTTCCCACTCCAGCAGCGCCTTGGCCATGGCATGCATCTTGTCTTGGTTGTCTTCAATGAGCTTGCGCGCGATGGCGTACTGCTCGTCGATGATCTTGCGGATCTGCTTGTCGACCTTCTGCATGGTCTCTTCAGACATGTTGTTGGTCTTGGTGATCGAGCGTCCCAGGAAGACTTCGCCTTCGTTGTCCGCGTAGACCATGGGGCCCAACTCATCGGTCATGCCATAACGGGTCACCATGTCACGGGCAATGGCCGTGGCACGCTCGAAGTCGTTCGAGGCACCGGTGGTCATCTGGTCCATGAAGACTTCTTCGGCAATGCGACCACCGAACAGCACCGAGATGGTGTCCAGCATGCGGGTCTTGTCCATGCTGTAGCGGTCACCTTCGGGCAACTGCATGGTCACACCCAACGCACGGCCGCGCGGGATGATGGTGACCTTGTGGACAGGGTCGGTCTTGGGCAGCAGGCGCGCCACCAGCGCATGACCCGCCTCGTGGTAAGCCGTGTTCTTGCGCTCTTCCTCGGGCATGATCATGGACTTGCGCTCAGGGCCCATCATGATCTTGTCCTTGGCCTTTTCGAAGTCCTGCATCTCGACCACACGGCCGTTGCGGCGCGCGGCAAACAGGGCGGCTTCGTTGACCAGGTTGGCCAGGTCGGCACCAGAGAAACCGGGCGTGCCACGCGCCAGGATGTCAGCGCGGACATCCTGCCCCACCGGCACCTTGCGAATGTGCACATTGAGGATCTGCTCGCGGCCACGCACGTCCGGCAGGGTCACGTACACCTGACGGTCGAAACGGCCGGGGCGCAGCAAGGCGGGATCCAGGATGTCAGGGCGGTTGGTCGCTGCAATCACGATGACGCCGGCATTGGTGTCAAAGCCGTCCATCTCGACCAGCATCTGGTTGAGCGTCTGTTCGCGTTCGTCGTTACCGCCACCCAGACCTGCGCCACGATGACGGCCCACGGCGTCGATTTCGTCCACGAAGATGATGCAAGGCGCATTCTTCTTGGCTTGCTCGAACATGTCACGGACACGGGCAGCACCCACACCCACGAACATTTCAACGAAGTCGGAGCCCGAAATGGTGAAGAAGGGCACCTTGGCTTCGCCGGCAATCGACTTGGCCAGCAGCGTCTTGCCGGTACCGGGAGGGCCGACCATCAGCACGCCACGAGGGATGCGGCCACCGAGTTTCTGGAATTTCTGAGGGTCACGCAGGAAGTCGACCAGTTCCTTGACTTCTTCCTTGGCCTCGTCACAGCCAGCCACGTCAGCAAAGGTGACGTTGTTGTTGTTTTCGTCGAGCATGCGGGCCTTGCTCTTGCCGAAGCTGAACGCCCCGCCCTTGCCACCGCCCTGCATCTGGCGCATGAAGTAGATCCAGACGCCAACCAGCAGAAGCATGGGCCCCCAGGAGACCAGCAGGCTCATGAGCAGCGAGGGCTCTTCGCGGGGCTTGACGTCGAACTTGACGCCGTTGTTGATCAGGTCGCCCACCAGGCCACGGTCCAGGTAAGTGGCCGTGCTGCGAATGCGCTTGTCGTCCGTGGTGGTGGCAATGATTTCGGTGCCGCCGCCACCCTCTTGAAGCGTGACGCTCTTGATGCGTTTGGCACGGACCTCCTCGAGGAAGTCGGAGTAGCCGATCTGGCTACCACCTGTGCTGGCGCGGTCGAACTGCTTGAACACGGTGAACAACACCAGCGCCACAACAAGCCAGACTGCTATCTTCGAGAACCATTGATTGTTCACCGCGGCTCCTTCATCCCATTCACACCTGCCCCGGCTGACGCTGTATGCATCAACCCACCGCGGCAGGTTTCAAAAATCACGCTCAAACCCATCAGACTGAATAAGCCAAACGCAATCTTCGCGGTACATGGGGACGATTCTAGAACAGTCAAGAGAGACCCTGCAGGAATCAAGCCCCTGTGAAACACCTGTTTTCGGCACTTAAAAGACGGCGATCAAGAAAATTTATCGGGGTTTCAGGCCGATGCCGACCAGAAAAGTCTCTGCCGACTTGTCTCGCGAGGCCTTGGGCTTGATGGGCTTGACAACCCGGAAGTGTTCGCGGAACAGTTCAACCAGCTGGCTGTAGCCGCTGCCGTGGAACACCTTGCACACCAATGCACCATCCTTTTTGAGGTGATTGAGCGCGAAATCGATGGCAAGTTCGATCAAATGCGCGATACGTGCACTATCTGTCGACTCGATGCCACTCAGGTTCGGCGCCATGTCCGAGATCACCACGTCCACAGGGCGATCGCCGACCGCCTCTCTCAATTGCGCCAGGACCTCGTCTTCGCGGAAGTCTCCCTGGATGAATTGCACGCCGTCAACCGGCTCGAAGTCGAGCAGATCCAGGGCGATGATGGTGCCATTGAGTTGCCCGGAGGCCGCGCCGCCCGCGCCGGCATCCTTGGGTGCGAACTTGCGGCGCACGTACTGGCTCCATGCGCCCGGGGAGGCCCCCAGGTCGACCACCAGTTGACCCGGCTTGATCAAATGCAGCGTCTCGTCGATCTCCTTGAGCTTGTAGGCCGCACGAGAACGGTAGCCCTCCTTGCCCGCCAATTTGACGTAAGTGTCATGGACATGGTCGTGCAACCATGCTTTGTTCACTTTTTTGCTTTTCGTTTGGACTTTCATGGCCGGATAATAGAGGGATGCCTGCTATTCAATTGACTACTGCTGAGCGCAAAGCCCATCGGGCTGATGCGCACCACCTGGACCCCGTCGTGATGATCGGCGGAGACGGGCTCACCCCCGCTGTGCTGAAGGAAGCCGATGCGGCCTTGAAGGCCCATGGCCTGATCAAGGTTCGCGTGCTGGGTGACGACCGCGCCGTCCGCGAAGAAATCTATGCCCAGATGTGCGACCAACTGGACGCCGCGCCGATCCAGCATATCGGGAAACTGTTGGTCTTGTGGCGCCCGATGCCGGAAAAGGTGTCGACCGAACCCAAGGAGGACCGCAAGCCAGGACCCCGTGAGGTCAAGATCCTCAAATTCTCCAAGAGTGGCCTGCGTCGCCCCGAGGTCAAGAAGGTGCAGGTCATGGGCAACCAGCGCGTGACCGCCGGTGGCCTGATCAAGCGCGCCAAGAAGCGCGTGACCAGCAAGAAGCCCGGTTGATCAGGGCTGGTGGGCAGTCAGCCTCCAGGCCAGACAGCCCACCATCACGGCGCGCACCCAGTACAGCGCCGACGACAAGCCATGCAAGGCTGCAAATGAGAGCGCGACAGGCTGCCCGGCCTTGGACGCCTCGATCATCGGATGCAACACGAACTCGCCGAAGATGGCGAGAAACAGTGCCCCCAGGATCAGCAGCAAATTCCCGGTCATGACGGAAGCGGTGCGACCGGATTCGGCCAGGTCACGCACCCTGCGGCGCTCGATCAGGAATGACACGATCGCCAGCCCCAGGACGAGCTTGGCTTCCAGCGTGAACATGCGGCCAGCCACCTTGCCAGCCAGGTCGCGCTCGAGCACCAGGAAGGCGGCCGGGGCAGCCAGGCCACCCACCGCCACCGTGATACCGGTCCAGACAGCGGCCAGCCACGCTTGAAAGCGCAACAGCTTCATGGTTTGCGGCCCTGCCCCATTCACTCGTAGCGGACTTCGATGATCTCGTAGTCGCGTGCACCACCGGGGGCCTGCACCGTGGCGATGTCGCCGGCTTCCTTGCCGATCAACGCGCGCGCAATGGGCGAGCCGATGGAGATCTTGCCTTCCTTGAGGTCGGCTTCGTCGTCACCCACGATCTGATAGGTCACCACATCGCCTGTGGCTTCGATTTCCATTTCGACGGTGGCACCGAACACCACTTTGCCACCGGCATCCAGGGAGGCAGGATCAATGATCTGAGCGGCAGACAGCTTGCCTTCAATCTCGTTGATGCGGCCTTCGATGAAGCCCTGCTTGTCCTTGGCGGCGTCGTACTCGGCGTTTTCAGAGAGGTCGCCCTGGGCGCGCGCTTCTGCAATGGCCTGGACGACCGCGGGGCGCTCGACGTGTTTGAGTCGGTGCAGTTCTTCCTTGAGTTTCTCTGCGCCGCGCTTGGTAATAGGAATGGTCGACATGGCTTGTCTCTCTCGAAAATCGCAATCAGGCGGGACAGGCCGCGCGATCGCACGGCCTCACAAAAACGTGAGCCGCGACCTTGTCCATCAGAAAGACGGCAGGGGCGCGGCCCTTGGGCTAGCTGGAGCCTTCGCTGGCGCCGCGCAGCAATGCGGCTCTCAGACGAAGCCCAAAGTTTAGTGCAGTTTGGCGTGCAACTCTTGCAGTGAATACACCACCAGATCATCCTGGTGTTTCATGGCCTCGACAGCGGCCTCGCAACCGGCCATGGTGGTGTAGTAGGTCACACGGTTGGCCAGGGCGGCCTGGCGGATGCTGCGCGAGTCGGCAATGGCCGTGCGGGTTTCGTCCACGGTCGTGAAGACCAGCTGGATTTCACCTGCCTTGATGGCATCCGAGATGTGCGGACGGCCATCCTTGACCTTGTTGACCGGCTTCACCGGCACGCCTGCTGCCGCAATGGCGGCCGCCGTGCCCTTGGTGGCCACGACATTGAAGCCCAGCGCGACGAGCTCCCTGGCCACGGCCACGGCACGCTGCTTGTCGCCGTCCTTGACGGAGATGCACACGGTGCCCTTGGTTGGCAGGCGCGAACCGGCACCCAGCTGGCTCTTGAGCATGGCTTCACCGAAGGTGACGCCCACACCCATGACTTCACCGGTCGAACGCATTTCAGGGCCAAGGACGGGGTCCACTCCCGGGAACTTGTTGAACGGGAAGACGGCTTCCTTGACCGTGAAGTAAGGCGGCACGACTTCGCGCGGCGCCTTGCCGTCGGGCGATTTCTGGTCTTTCAGCTTCTGGCCGGCCATGCAGCGTGCAGCGATCTTGGCCAGCGGCTGGCCGGTCGCCTTCGACACATAGGGCACGGTACGCGAGGCGCGGGGGTTCACTTCCAGCACGTAGACCGTCGCATCGTTCAGACCCTTGGTCACATCACCCTGGATGGCAAACTGCACGTTCATCAGACCGACCACATTCAGGGCCTTGGCCATCAGGGCGGTCTGGCGACGCAGCTCTTCCTGCAGTTCGGCGCTCAGGGTGTACGGAGGCAGCGAGCAGGCCGAGTCACCAGAGTGCACGCCAGCTTGTTCGATGTGCTCCATGATGCCGCCGATCATCACGTCGGTGCCGTCGCTGATGCAGTCCACATCGACTTCAACGGCGTCGTTGAGGAAGCGGTCCAGCAGCACGGGCGACTTCTCGGAGACACGCACGGCTTCACGCATGTAGCGCTCGAGGTCCTTGTCGCCGTGGACGATTTCCATGGC